>NZ_JBCODG010000071.1:0-25544 GCF_040928965.1 Bacteroides sp. 2201st1_D9_2201SCRN_220225
CATAAGATTTCTGAGTTAGTTTTATGCAAAGATAGGATTTTTACAAATATTACCCCTCAGGTTTTTACATTGACCCCAAACAACAAGGCCATCTGTCACAGACAGCCATTGTATATGATAAGAGATTCTATATATTTTCTTTTCCAACCGGCATAAGTTCTATCCATCTGATAAATACTGTAAGGCTCAGCATACTTACTGTTATTCAGTTGTTGCTGCTGTCAAAACCAAATCTCTGTTATTGAATAACTCATTTAATTTGGTCATAGTATGATAAACTTCTCCATTTACCGTATAATGCAGTTCCACATTGTCTATATACCAATCGAAATTATATTCCTTACGCAAACGTAACTCATACCGGCCATCCTCCCGAATGGTCATGACACCAATACGGCTGCCGTTCACCTCACGTTCAAAAGATACAAAAGCTCCCTTAGGCACAGGTTTAGTCTCCCCGTTAGCAGTATAGCGGATGGTTCCGGTAATGGATTCATTGGTTACTTTAAATGTCTTTTCAAAGAATACCACCTGCCTATTATTCGAACTGACGACAATATCCCCGGCACTTACCGCTGATTTGGTTTTGAAAGGAAGCTTTTTCCGTTCTCCCTCTTGACTTCCTGCACCAGCGGCATCGTCCTTTTGCAAGGCTTCACCTACTCCATACCGTCTTTCATCCTCCCGATTAGCCTCTACCGTATAAATAAAGCGTCCTTCTGTGTTCGGATCGGCTTTCAGCTTGTTTTTATCTAAGTTGAATTCCTTCAGGCGTGCATCATCTATTTCCAGCATAGGCGCATCAATATAGATTTCGAACTCTTCTCCAAACGGATCGACAGACTTTCCATCTGAACCGGTAAAACTGGTTACATCAAAGCTAATATCCACTTCCTGTTCAGGTTCATAAGTCCATGTCAGCGGTGTTTCCTCCTCCTCCGCATTGCCCGAAGCATCAGTACCGATATCATCCACCCGTGCGGCAAAGCGGAAAGGATGGTAATTGGCAAGTTCAAAAGTAACGGAGCGATAGGTATTTCCCGTATACTCGGCTTCATTATTCGACGGTAACCCTGAGGGAGAACCATGCTGGTTGGATGCCATACGTACTACTTCCGCACTCCGTGCAGCATTAGTCTTCATGTAAATGGAATAACGTCCTGTTTCTTCCGGATTTCCGGCATCAATCGGCTTAAACATATATACACGTCCTCCTGAACCCCATTCACTCTTGTCTACTTCATAAAAAGTACAATCAAAAGTTACTCCATCAGGCTCTTCTCCGTCCTTTATATGATCCAAATATTGGGAATAAAGTAAAAACTCATCCCTATCACCTGCATTTATAGCCATTGCACCATCTTTCAACAGCATATCAAACTGTACTAAGGCTCCTTTCTTCTGCGGCACCAAACGGTAAAGGATTTTCTCATCATCCGCAAAGTCTCCTCCATCTTCTGCTCCATTATATTCTCCCAGTCCCACTACTGTTATCGACTTTTGTGAAGAGCCTGCAAAAGTAAAGATACGATGCATGGTGTTAAAGTGTTCGGCTTCGATACTGATATCCTTGGTTGTCCCATCCTCCTCATTCAGAATATTCCTGAAATAAACACGTTGTACACCAGGTTCCGTCACAGTATACACATATTTATATTTCCATTCCGGCATCTCCGTTCCATAACCTTCCTCGCCTTCACGCACCAGCGGCAATACCATACCCGATTCATGGCGCACATCCAAAGCCTCTACTGCAAGCAGTACCCTGAGCGGAAAGAGCTCTGTCGGACAATCTTCCGGAATAGTAAACATTATAGTAGCGTGCGCACCGCCATCATCCATATTGCCATAAATTTCCGTAGATGCCCATGCCGGCGTAAAATTCTGCTTCTTCACCATAATCACCTTGATTTTACGTTGCAGGCGGTCTTTTTTCACCAACAATGTACCTTCCAGTTTCTGGTTGTTATTCATTGGCAGGAGATTAATGATAATCCTTCCTTCACCCTCCCCGTTACTGTTTATGGTAAAAGCTTCCGTTATCGTATTGGCTGCCACGGTATTTCCGTCAAGCCATGTTACAACCGGCTTGTCTGCTTCGGTAATTACAGTGCCGTTCTTGCCCGACAGTGTATATTTCAGTTCGGCAGTCTTACCCGCTCTTTCATCATTATACACGACACTCGTTTGGTCCACGGCCAATATATAGTTGTTATCTTCCACCGACTCAACTTCGTCCGATATGGAAAGCCATACATTGTTTGTGGCTGCCGCTGTAAGTGCTGCTTCAAAGGTAGGCTGTCCATAAGAAAGCGCTCCTGCAATATGGAATGTATAATGATGGTTCCTTCGTATCAATTCCTGCTCACCGTTCTCTTTAATCAGCATCACCCGATAATAAAGTTCTTCGCTCTCACCGGGCAGATGTCCGCGGATGATGACACTGACCGGGTCTTCCGAGCTGTTTTCGCATTCGAACACATATAATTCCGGATTTTGGCTGATATCCTGTACATCCTGAATATCGCTCAACTTGGCATCATTGGCAGGCAATGTAACGAAAGGCTCAACGTCTGCATTCGAAGACCATACCCACCCTTTCGTAGGATGATAAGGAGCCACAGTACCAAAAGCATTCGTATTATAGGCTGTAAAACCGGTAACTACCAGATAACCGTTTCCTGTCGGATTGTCTATTGTAATTTTAGCCTGATTACGAATCATTATTATATTAGGATTCTTGGCCAATTGTTGGTCAATCGGTTCTTCGTTGTTAGCATCGCATGCAAAACGAGCCCAATAAATCATCATACCGGACGAACCTTCCAGCAGAGCTATCACATCTGCCTCCGATTTATTTCTGAATTCATCTTCCTGGAAATCAGTCATATTCTGATTGGCAATAAAATGAATACGGCGTGTATTGGCAGGTATGGTTGCTGTAAATTCTCCAGACTCTTCCCCGTGGGAAGTGATTGTTGCCGGCGTAGTTGTTATAAACAATCCGTAGCTGTCGAAACAAAACAGCTGCATACTATTTACCCCTTTACCATCCGGGTCTACAGAGCGGGTGGTCACCACCGGCATAGCCGGTATTTCCGTTTCGAAATGTATATTAACATAACCTTCGGGAGCTTCTTTTTCTTGAAAAGCAGTCCACTCATCCGTCTGACAGGCGGTGAATGAGACCAACAGTCCCAACACAACAAGTACTGTATGCTTTATTGCTTTTGCCATATCTTTCTGTTTTTTTATACTTCTCTATTTCTGGGTATCAAAGGCATCACGAATGCAGCGGACAGAAGTGCCACGCGAATTGCCTTTTTCATTTCTTACAGGACCGCTTGCACTAAAATAATAATATGCATTCAGCAGATAATCAATGGCATCTGCCTCCTCACCCGGCCCACCTTGAAATTTCATGATAATCTTCAATTCCGCCTCTGTTGGCAGCCGCCAGTCATCCAACACAACTTTCCGATCATTCACATCTTTATATACTTCCACATAATTAGCACAATGTTCCCGCACGATTCTTAAACTCTCATCATCGTCCTCCAATGAAACTCCCCCACTGCCTGTGTTGACAAAACCTAATCGAGAAGCAATCATAAAAGAGGGAGAGACCAATTTTTTATTATCCGCCCCTTTATCTGTAACCATAAGTCCCGGATTGTGTTCATCCTCAATAAGCCGAGGCCTTCCTAAAGTATAGTCTTTAGACGAAGCAGATATTCTTACATGATACATACGGGCATTTCCATTTTTTTCTGCCAAAGATGACGCAGGAGTATTTCTACTACCATAATAATAAGAATTGATATTAGATTTTCCATTACTTGTAGGTACGGCTACTTTAGAATACCAAAAGCCCCTCTGTGAAGATGTTTCATAATGATACTCCCCTGTCCATTCCCCCCACCATCCTGTTGTTTCAAGACTGACTCCTACTATCCCATCTCCTTTATATTCATAAGTTGTAGGTCGAGAATCATTCTTCTTAAAATCTTTTCTATACGAATACCACCCTTGAATATTCGTAATATACTCCAACGGATATTGGGCAACCGTTACTTTACGAGCCTCTACTCCATCCTCATTGGTTATTTCCAATTCTATGTACCGTATCGTATTGTTGGTAGGCAACGGGCTGTGTATATTGATATTTCCGTTCAATCCTTTATCCGGTACTACATTAATACCCATCTTGGCAATCTCCCTTTCACTGGTTGTAGCCTGTGTTTGCCCAAATTTATCAATGTAATAAACCCGCGTCACCTTAACCGAGACCTCCGATGAAGAAGCAAATTCCAGCGTTGTGTTATCATCCGAGATATTATACATTTCCATTTCTTCCTCATTTACCGTTAAATATTTCGGCCGGTCGGTTTCTCCTCCAACATTAATTATTGTCTCGTCCCATGCTTGCACGGTATAATTGACAGGTTCGAGTTCTTCGGGTTTTAAAATTTCTGTTGCACCCGGCGCATTTACCTCTACCGTTACTTCGTAATAAGTATTCCGTTCCAGAACCTTCTCTTTGCTGATAGGAATCTGATAATAATTAGCTCCGCGCAAATCCGGTTCTTTCTTATAATAGAGCGGAATATTCACCACCAGACGCGTTTCTCTTTCCAAAGGCTTATCCTTCCAATTATGACTGTAAGCATAAGCCGTAACAGTTATTTCATTTTCCGTCCATGCAAAATATTTACCCGCAGTAGGATCGGGCGTCCGCAATTTTACATTATCATTCGCATTCGGGTTTGGAATAAGGGTTGTGCTGTAAGACATGTTTCGCAGATAATAACCTGCTCTATAGGCTCCCGATGAATTATCAAAGGTAACATCTTCCCCTTTCTTTATCTTCACAACAATTTTGGCAGCAGCGCGTCGCAATGTAACGGCCAATTCCGTTTTATCCGAAAGATTGCCATTGTTAAGCACTACTTTTCCAGGCGTTTCCGGTTCGTCTGTTCCAGCGGGGTAGGCTATGCCGTCCATAAGAAAAATCATCGGTATTTCAGGGTCAGTACCGGCGCCGGTCATGTGTATATTACGCTGTTCTTCCATCAACCCGCGTAATTTTCCCAAATCGGCTACCTCTTGAAATTTGTCTTCTCCCAATGTACTATTGGCTATCAGATATACCCAATATGATTCATTAGCTGTAAAATCATTCCGCTGTACTTTTGCCAATGTAATTTTACCGCTCTTCTGACTGTCGGCTACCACCTGCACCCGTTCATAATGTGCCAAGCTTTTGTTATCCGTATCATCAAATATCAATACATCAACATAACTTACCGTCACTTCCGCACCCGTTGCGCCTGCACGGGTCACCGGCGTTGTTGCAGACGAAATGTCAAGCACAATACTATTATTGTCCGCTTCCGTTTTTACAAAATCCGTTTCATTGCTACAGGCAGCGCAACCTAACACTGCCAACCAACAAGCCATATGGTAGAATATCCGTTTCATCTGTTCATCATTTTTGAATTTCTGATACTTGTCTAATTGTAATCACATCTGCTCTGTCGCCACTTCCCGGCCATGCAATGTCACCTTGTGTTCCATTAATCATTAACAGACTGGGACTTCCCGAATCCCAGATAGGAGAATAAGTAATACCAAAATTAACAGTCTGCCCTACAGCATCGGGATTCCGTGCAATCACCTTGATTGTAAACGGATTGGGAGAAGCTTGATAAGGAGCATCTACCAACTTTCCATTTTGATAAACCTTACAGACAAAATTTCCGACACCAGTAAGCAGAGTGGGAGCCCATTCTTGATTTTCCGGTGCAGTCATCTCAAACAGAACAGAAAAAGCTCCATCTTCCTCTGTGGACGAACCCTCATCGCCTGTGTAGCAAACCACGGGAGGAGTATTCGGTTTATCGCCGTCAAGCGGCAATACCGGATTGCTATATGTAGGATATTCAAAAGTCAAGTCATTCCACGCATCGGCATCGTCCCAGTCGGCCACCATATAATCCACCGTTATCACATCGTCCGGACCGATACGGTTAAGCACCACACAATACTTGTTGCGCTTCACTTGCGGCAAATAAATATCTTTCACCGATTGGTTCCCGTTAATACTGTAAGTAACCCTGACCACAAAACCTTTATGTTCCGTATCTGCCGTTCCCCAACTATTCGGATTACCGGAACCATAATAGTTTTCAAACATATAAAACGGAACGGAAAAAAAGTCATTAAACCCCTTCTTTATACTTTCCGGATCTGTTTTATCAAGCAACTCATAATCAGCATCTGTCATTACCTTTGTCACCGGAGAAGAGGTGGTCAGTAATTCGAATGGACCGTCCAAAGAAGGAACTTCTTTCCACACTGCATCTTCCGGATGGAACAGATAATTATATTGAAGCACTCCTAAAAAATCAATGCGTTCGATACTTAAGTTCATGCCAGCTTCCTTAGCGGCAAAATACATGCCCAGCTTACCTACAACCCGTTCCAGTTCAAATTCCACTGTTCCATTCCACATCAGATGTCCGTTATGCGAACCGCCTGCCGTACTTTCCTTCAGATTATTCGGGTCTATTTTCTGAGACTGCTTGACCGCCATCGGAACCGCACCATAACCACGAGCATTGATTTCTCCAAAATAAAGCTTTTCCAATTCATCGCGTGTCATATCCTCCCGAAGAGTTGCAGATGGTCTCAGCATTGCATCCTCATTCGCCACCAGGTAGAACCATACCTCCTGTACAAGTGCAGAATAAGGCGGTAATTCCAAATCCATCCAAAAAGAGATTTTACCTCCTGCATCCGGATTTAAACCGGTAGTTCCACGATAATACCCAATTTGTTTCTGTCCGATAAAAGCATATACGCGCAAGCTCTTTACGGCATTCTCCATTTCAGCCTGTATGTCGGAACCGCCACGGGCATTTACATTCATTTTCACACTGATATTCCCGCCTTCTCCCGTACCGGACACTTTTTCCTCGACACATCCCGCAAGTGCCAGCACACATGCAGCCAACATCAGCCATAGATATATTGTATTTAATGTCTTCATCGTTTTCTCTTTTTAAAATTCCGGTTTCACGTCTACTATGTACCAGTCGGGAACAGTGACCACCGCACCTATAGACTTAAACTCAATGCGGATAGGTATCAGCGCTTCATGTCTGGTCAGGTCTACTACAGGGTTGGCAGCCAGGAAATCGGCCAGATTTACATGAGCAAGGTTCACTCCATTAGCGTCAGTGAGGTCTAAATTCACATTTTCATGATTAGTATGCCTCATTATATTAAAACGTGCCAGCATGGTATGCTTTTCCGCATTATTTTCAGTTTCAGGGTAATAGGTAACAATATTGCCGCATGCCTTATTGTCGAAACCGGTCATAGAAGACAATCCGCTCATGCTCAGCAACGGCCATACCGGAGTGCGGGTAGCGGACTCTACAGGTCCCGTTCCTACTACTTCCACATGGACTTTGTAGTGCGAACTGGCAAAATCCATCTGTTCTTTTATCTGTTGTGCATCACCGGGGATGCTGATTTCTTTGTAAGCATAATACAGAGAGTCATTTCCGACAATCCGTTCGCCACTTATACAGTTTTTATCACAGAATTGGGCAGTTGCCAGACTTTGCCCGTTGCTGACCTCCGTATGATAGGTATTGCCCACTGTCACAATCCGGTAGTTTCCTATAGGCAGCTTCAACTCTGTGGCTCTTGTTTTTATATCAGCTTCGCTTATCGGATGAGAAGACAGCAACACACCGTCACTATCAAAAACATACATGTCCACTTTATGAATCTTATCTTGAAAGATTTGGGTTGTACCGTCGCCTACATAACTGAACTCCAGCAGGCAGTTGCCCGGACAGTCACTCATATCTTCTTTGATGCACCCGTTGAGCGAAGCTAAAAACATCAAGGATAGTATGTATTTGGTGTATTTCATATTTTATGTATGTTTCTTAGAATTAGTTGAAAGAGAGAGAGATGGAAGGGATGTATCAAAACCGGGAACAGTTCCTGTCTCAACACCTTGTTTTGATACAATCCCTCCGATTGAAAAAATTAGTAGAGATTATTCGCCATATTCAGGTTTTACCGGTACAATTTCCCAGTCCTTTACTTTTACAGTAGCGGTAACACAGATAGTAGGTTCTCCCGGATCCAAATCGGTCAAGTCTTCTTCTGTAAATTCCAGGTCTGTAATCTGATAGATTTTACCGGCTTCCATGGTTACTTTACCACCTTCCGCTGTTTTCAGACCTGTAATCTTTAAGTAGGCAGGATCATAAACGATAAATCCTTCGGTTACAGGGCTCTTGAATTCTGTATCGAACTTAAGAAGCATTTCTTTAGGCTGACCCAGTACATTATAGCCATAACCAGCCAATAAAGCCGTTTCAGCAGTAGTAGTGATTTCAGGACCGGATGTTTCATCATAAAAACATGCAGGTACACTTACCGGGTATCCTCCTTGGTTGGTCTTATCATATAATTCATTACCAACCGGTTTTCCACCCAATGTAAACTGTTGATGTACTCCATTAAGACCGATGTGAGTCAATACTAACTTGCTATATGCACTAACACCCAAGTTGGTACATGTAAGATTACCGCTCAACTCAATACGGGAAAGCATGGTCGCCAGTTCAACTGTTGCCGTATACATCGTATTGCCATCTGCTGCATCAGTACCATTAGGAACCAAATCAGCTACTTTGCTTGCTAAAGGTGCTGTGGATGCAACTCCATATTTGTTCATATTCAAAGTTGCTTTTAAAATATCATTATCCCAGTTTCCTTCAATAGGAAGTGGGGTATCTTCGTTAAAATTGGCAACAGCCGCAATTTTAGTAACTTCAGGACTTACATTGTGATAGACATTGTCACTACCGACCTGTGCATCTTTTACCTCAACAATATTACCATCTGCTTTCAACAGGTAAAGTTTGATATTCTGAGGATTAATAGCTTTATCAGCATCCTCTGTCCACCCGCTTCCGGCTTTTGTCTGTCCATAGCTTCCGGCAGAAATCGTCACGGAAATCTGTTTGGTACCTTTCGTCAAGATATCATTACCTTCATCTTCGTTGCTACATGCTGCGAAAGCCAATCCTGCCAATCCCAGCATAAAATACTTGTTTAACTTCATAAGTTGATAGATTAATTAAATAAAATAGTATTAATAACTCGTTCTATTTGTGTATTCTGTTATATGTTGCTACAAACATGTATCCTGTGGTATACTATAAATCAGCTACCACTCCCGCCAACTGCTCCAGATTTTTTTGCGCCTCCATGCTTCCCGCCTTCAAGGCACGCTCCAGTATTTCTTTCGCCTTGTCATATTGTTTGTCCCTGGCACAGGCAACACCCAGCGCATTTAGAACCGAAGCATCATCCTTCACCTCACAACCCTCCAGCAGGTCTATCGCACCTTTCACGTCACCCTGCTCCATCTTCACACAAGCACCGTTCACCACAGCAGCGGCATTGGCCGGATATGTGCGGGCAGCAGTCAGCATAGCCTCATCATATTCCGCACTGCCCTTCCCATACGAATCTGCCACCATATAGATTTCCTCGACACTCAGCAGGTCAGGACGGGTTTTCAACAGGTTCTTTGCCTCTTCCAGATTAAAGTTTCTCACATTATATTCTATGCGGTACTCATTACGGCGTAACGGACCATACATTTCGTTCAGCAAACGCTGGTAAATCTCGGGAGGCACAAGATCGCGGATACGTTGTTCACAAAGGTCCTTATCGCCGTCACACTCATCGATAATCCTCAGCACATCGTCAATCTTCAGTAACTGCGGATGTTTCTCCACTTCCTTGCGCAAGCCTTCCCAGTCCTCGCCCACACCGGTCACATGCCACAGCGAAGCATCCACTTCCGTATCTTTCTGCGCATACGCAGCCAATGCTTCCGCACGATTCTTCGACAGCTTCAGGTTATACTCCACCGTACCCTCCGGAGAAGCATATCCGGTAATATAAATTCCGGTTATGGTCAAATCGGGATTTGTCTTTACCACCTCGACAGAGCTGCTTACCGTGGCAAGTTCCGATTCATTGTTCTTGAACTTCGGGTCTATGTTGTAACTGTCCTGACGGAACTGCAAACGTGCCACACGCACCTCGTTGCGCACCTTCACAGTCTCTTTCCCGGGCTGCACGAAGGCTGTGGCATACTGCGGCCGGAACAATTGCAGGAACGTATTTTTTACCGGCGTTTCCTCCATGCCGGACTGTGCACACTCCAGACATCCCGTCACCTGTTCGCGCAGCACCAGGCGGCTCTGAGCCATCCAAGGCTCATAGGGCAGAGTCACTGCATATTCCACCTGCTGCGCCTCTCCGTTTTTACGGCGCAACGCTATATAAACGCCATCGGTCTTTGCAGACCCGGTCAGCGCCTTCTCACGGCGGTGTACTTTATCGCGGACACGACCATCCAACACCACAGAAGGAAGCTCCAAACTCTTACCACCCCCTTTCGCCACCACCACCGGATAAAGACGCACGCTCTCCTGACGCTTCACATGCATCTCCTCTATATCAAGTATAAAGTTCACATGAACCTCACGGCCGTTCTTCTTTATTTCATCATTGACTACGCGTACGCCTGAAAGATGCCCCGTCTGCGCGGAAGCAGGAAGACACGTTCCAAGCAAGAACAACGCACTGCATATCAGTTTGCCATATATCCATTCTTTTCTCATAATGTACTTCCTCCTTTATTTAATAACATATATCAATGATACCGCGGCTTTGGTGACGCTGAAGTACCCTTTGTCATTCTTCTCTTTCCACTCACCGCATTTGGGACAGTCATACTTATCGTAATGGTTCTGTACGTAACCTACACCGATGCTCGCTTCCAGGCTCCAGCGGTTGCCCAATATCCACTGATAGCCGTAGGACAAGCCGGCGCCGTAATAATATCCCTCATACCGATAGTCCTTGGTAGTAGGATAAATGCCCAGAGGGAATTTCACGTTGCCCACGTTAAATTGCCCTCCAAGCAGGTGCAAACCAAAGAAGTGTCCGTTAAACGCCTCACACAGCCAATACCGTGCTTCGGGCTGTGCCATCCAGTGTTTCCACTTCTTACTGTCTGAAAATGTAAAAGGATTATAGTTCGCGGAAACATCCAGCGTCCATTTCGGAGCCAGCCGGAATTCGGCACCAAGGTTGAAAGTAGTACTGATGTCATACAGAAGATTCGTCTTCAACGAAATGTCCTGTGCTGACAAAGAAATGCCGATAAACAGGAAAATAATGCAAAGGCTCTTTTTCATGCTCTCCATTTTTATTAAGATATAACTTATCTGTCTATATATTTTATCAGGTTAACATTTCCGTTACTTTGTAGGTAACGGGAAAACAGGAACAAACACACTGCAAGAGACATCTTGCATCAACATAATTAACTGTTGCGGATTATTGGAGAGAGCGAAAAAATACGAGCAGATTTTCTGTGTTAATTTAATATAATACAGACATGAAAGTATTATGCATTTTCCACCAAAGGAAAACACTGTCATTCAAGTCAGTCCGTCTTGTAAGCATATCAAAGGACGGCTTTACTTATTTTTTGGAAAAAAATCTTTTCTTTTCTTGTTTAATACAAATATTTTGTTGATATTTGTTGCAATATATAACTCTCCGTTACCTACAAAGTAACGGATAACATTTGTAGTATTATCAAAACATTAATAGACTTAATGTTTTTTATTCAGGCAAATACAAATCATTGTTTATCAAATATATAAGATAATATTTCCTTATTCATATCCCATATTTTATCATCCGAGTGCCTTCTAAAGTAAGTTTCTGTCACTTTAACAGAGGAATGTCCCATTGCATTACTAATGAGTTCTTGTTGATAATTCCGATAATTGGCAATGGTAGCCCAACTATGCCTTGCGGTATAACTTGTCAGTCCTGCAACGCCTTTTATACGTTCTCCTAATCTCTTTAAATGATAATTGAAACTACGCAGAGCATTCTGATATTGCCGGTACTCATCCTTTCCCGGATGATGAATGAGAGGGAATAAATAGGGAGAAGTCTTATCGGTATTTCTGAGATTGCGTATAATCTTCATTGCCTCAGCTTCTACGCGTACAGTAAGCCATGCACCCGTCTTTTTACGACGGTACACTATCACGTTGCCATGCAAATCACAATGCCGCAGATAAGCAATATCTACAAACGGCATTCCACGAAGCATAAAAAGTAATAAAAAAAGCAAGCGCGTAAACTCCAGGCTCTCATCCGCCACAGGTGCATTGAGCTGCCGGAATACATCTTCATCCACAGCACGTTTTACAGTTACCTTTGTTCCCGTATATACTCCCTTGAACAGCCTGGGCTGATAAGGAGCCAGCCCATCGTCTACGGCACGGAAATAAGTGGCACGCAACATCCTCATATACGTGGAAATTGTATTCCAATGAAGCTGACGCTCCAGCAGATACTCTTGAAATGCTTTCAACCACACTGGGGTGACCTCTTCAAAACTGATGGAGTCCTGCTCCATAAAATCCTTGATACGATTCAACGTACTTTGATACACATGCGCCGTACCCATGCGCTGTTCTTCTTTCAACTGAGAGACAGTCATAGCCATATAGGCTGACAAATTTGTTTTATTCATATAGTTTCTACTTTAAAAGTGAGCCATATAAATGCCTAAAGAACAAATTAGTTCAAACGACTATTCTGTTAAAAAAGTACACAGATTACAAACTTTAATACATATCCGGAAGCTTCCCGTTCTTCCGAAATACCGGAATCTATCAAAAATTCGCAACAGCAAGCGTCAGCACGCTGATACGTACACCTTCTACGTCCCGAAACACATCGGCACACGTAGTAATGGTAGCTCCGGTAGTCAGTACGTCGTCCACCAACAAGATATGCTTTCCGACAAAACGTTCGGGATAGCGAAGATGAAAGATGCCGTTCACATTCTTCCATCGTTCATAGGCAGATTTGCTTGTCTGCGTTTCCGTATGTTTCTTGCGCACTACGGAAGCAGCATCCAAAGGAATACCCGTAACCGCCGCAACCCCTTTGGCCACACATTCGCTCTGGTTATATCCGCGCATCCGCTGCTTGCGGGGATGCAAAGGAACGGGAACTATGACATCCACATCGCAAAAGAACTCCGAAACAGTCAATTCCGCTGCCATAAAACGCCCCATTGTCTCTCCCAAATCCTTACGGCCGCCATATTTCAATTGATGCAGTATCCGGCGGAAATCACTGCCCTTATGATAAAAGAAGTAAGAGGTAGCGCGTTCCAAAGGAATTTTTCCCCAGAACATACATTCCACCGGATTATCCGCACAAAGATGATAATCCGTACGGGGCAAATCCATATTGCATCTCAAACAAATAGCCTCCTCCCCTTCCTGCAGAGGTGTGCCGCACACAACACACTGCCGGGGAAAGAATAAATGAAGAAAAGATAAAAGCCAGGCTTTAAGCGTATTTTCCATAAATTTGGTTTTCATGCCCAAAGGTAGGGACAAATCACCTATAAAAAAGTCTCTCTTCCGATATCAAGGTTTCAAATAGACCACCGTTTTACCGCTACCATACTTACGTATCATCCCCTCCGCAAGGTATCGGTTCAGGTCGGACACTGCCCGATGCTTCACCAAACCTGTTATCGATTCATAATCCGCCCGTGTGATGCATCCGTATTTATCCAAATGCAGCAATAGTTTTTCTTTCCTCTCCTCCTCGCCCATCAAGGAACGGGATACGTACGGTGACGCTTTGCGTTCCAGCTCCATCGTATTGAAACGGTTACGGAATTTGCTCCCGAGACGCAGGTTCACATTCTGAAAATGTACCGACGGCGAACGGATTTCTTTCTTGTCGGTAACCTGACGATCGCATTTCAGCGATACGGAGAAATAGCCCAACTCGCCCACTTCCACCGTCCAACCCTCGGACAGCCAACTGTATAGTTCGTCCGTAACAGCCTGCAAAGTTCCGTCGAGAATAGCGGGACTGAAACCGGTGGCCTTAGCCACCAACTCACGGAATTTATCGGCGGAGATTGTTCCCCGTGGCAGGATACGGGCATGCAGACGGGGCTCGTTGCGGTTCTCGCCCAAAGGGTCGGGAGTCTGATACAAATCATAGTAAGCACTCATATGTAATAAGGTATTAGATTGGCACTATCAGCCAATACGTTCATAAATAGCAAGATACCGCACCTCCAACCGTAATCCGTCAGACAGATGTCACCCTTGCGTTAAACAGATGTTGCCCTTTCGTTACACAGTTGTCTGACGAAAGGGCAACGGCTGTTTAACGCATTAGCATTCGCAGTCAAAGATAATGATAAATCCACAAGAAACGAATAAATCCTGCAATTCTTCTGCCTGATACCTAAAAATCACCTGTTGCCGTTTATCTTACTTTTACTGTACGCAAAGTAAAAAACCTGAGGCAAAACAGTAAACGAAAGCACAAAACATATCAGGATGCCGCCTACAATCATCACTGCCAACGGCTTTTGCACTTCCGAACCCATTCCTGTGGAGAGAGCGGCAGGAAGCAATCCGGCAGAACCCATTAATGAAATCATCAGCACAGCACGAAGACGGATGCGTACGGCCTCATCTATTGCAAAACCTATATTGCGGCTTTGCTGCAAAAGCGATTTCATCAGTGCCGTGAGCAAAATAGAATTGATAGACACTATTCCAAACAAGATGATAAACCCAATACCCGCCGAAATACCGAACGGAATGCCTGCCACCCAAAGCGAAATAAATCCCCCGATAAAAGCATAGGGCATAGTGCTTGCGGCAATCAGCGTATCTTTGACTGTGCCGAAGTTCATATACAATAAAAAGAGAATCAAAAGCAAAACGGCCGGAACAACTACCGCAAGACGTGTGGTGGCTCGCTGCTGGCTTTCAAATTCGCCTGCCCATTGTATCTTGCTGCCTTCAGGCAAATGCACCAACCTTTCAACTTTGGCTTGCGCCTCATCTATGGTCGACCCGAGGTCCCTGTCCCGAATGGAAAAACCTATCCCCACATACCGGCTGCTTCCTTCACGATAAATAAACGCAGGTCCCGTCACAAACTTAATGTCCGCAATTTCCTTGAGGGGAACCTGCTTGCCATCCATTGTCGGAATAAGAATATCACCTATTTTCTGCTCATCGTTGCGGAACTGCTGTTCAAAACGGAGCATCACGTCAAAGGTACGCTCATTTTCGTAAAACACAGTTGCAGCTTTCCCACCGATAGCCATTTCGATAACCGCCTGGGCATCTGCCATAGACACGGCATATTGGGCCATTTTCGACTCAAGGGGTTTAATCTGCAATTCCGGCAGACCGATTGAGCGGAATACATTTACATCCTCCACTCCTCGAACACCTTTAATGACTCCGGCAACACTATCGGCAGCAGCCTCCAATGTATACAGATCATTACCGAAGATTTTAATGACCAACGCACTTTTTACTCCGGCAACATACTCTTCTACATTGTCCTGAATAGGCTGCGAAAAAGCAAAAATAATTCCCGGATAAACAGCCAAAGAATCTTGCATCTGCTCAATCAGCTTCTCTTTGGACATCTTGCGCTTCCACTCGGATTCGGGTTTGAGCTCGGCGTGAAACTCAATGTTGAAAAAGCCCGTTGCATCTGTTCCATCATTGGGACGCCCTGTCTGTGTAAGAATAAAATCCACTTCCTCAAAACTTTGCAGTTTGGCTTTCATCTCTTTGGTTAGCCGCACGCTCTCTTCGAGATTGACACTGTTAGGCAAAGTGGCGCGAACATAAACCGCTCCCTCGTTCATACTCGGAATAAATTCCGTGCCCCAAAACATAAACCGAAACAGGGAGATACCGAATAAAAGTACGAATGCGACAACGGTTGCTTTCCTATGACGCTTAGTGAAGTAATAAAACGAAATGAGCCATCCCTCCAATGCCTTTGCAGCCTTGTTGTTCCTCTCTCTTATCGGTCTTGAAAACAACACCTTGCACATAACAGGGACATAAGTAAGCGACAATAGCAAAGAGCCGAGAAGAGCATACCCAAGCGTAAAAGCCAGCGGAGAAAACATCTTTCCTTCCACTTTCTGAAACGAGAAAATAGGAAACAGCGCCACCACCAGAATAATCTGGGCAAAGAAAATATGAGAAGCAACCGAACCGGCACTCTTCTTTATAAGCCCGCTTTTGGCATAACGGCCGAAATACTTTCCCCTCTCCTGCGATTTTTGCAGGAGCGCAACGAAAACCACCTCTGTTATCACCAACGTACCCTCCAGCAACAGCCCGAAATCCAAAGCCCCCATCGAAATCAGATTGGCAGGCAGCCCTTGTATCCGAAGCATCGTAATTGCAAAAAGAAACGACAGAGGGATGACCGAAGCCACAATAACCGTGGTACGCCAGTTGAACAGAAACAAGAACACGATAAATGACACAAGCAGAACTCCCTCCAGCATATTTCCGATTACAGTGTGCACAGTAGCATCGACAAGCCGAGTTCTGTCCATAAAGGGCACTATCTTTATATCCTCAGGCAAAATTCTGTCGTTAAGTTCTGTGATTTTATCCTTAAGACGCGCGATGACTTCGCTCGGGTTCTCACCACGGAGCATTATCACGATGCCTTGTACCACATCATCATCGTAATTGAGCCCAACCTGCCCTTGACGCGGTTTTGCAGATACGGATACCGTGGCAACTTCTTTAACCCGAATCGGCGAACTGCCTTTGGTGGTAATCAATAGGTTTTCAATATCCTCAACGCTTTCCAATAGTCCCAAACCACGGACCACATAGGCTTGCGCCCCCTTCTGTATTACATCGCCGCCCACATTGATATTGCTTCTCCCTACAGCCTCATAAACATCAAGAGGAGAAATATCGTAATTGGCAAGTTCCACCGGATTTACACGAATTTCGTACATTTTCTCCTCGCCGCCGAAAGTAGCAATCGTTGCAATGCCCGGCACAGCCAAAAGCTCCCGTTGCACTACCCAGTCGTTAACGGCCGAAACCTCGCGGATGGGCAGGTCACTCTTAAGTATGTACCTGAAGATTTCCCCGGTGGCTCCACTCGGCGGTTCAATCGAAAGTTCCACGCCATCCGGCAGGCTCAACTCCTGTATACGGTTCGAAGCATACTGCTGAGCATAAAAATCATCTACACCGTCCTCAAATAGTACATTGACAACCGCCAGCCCGAATAAGGATGTGGAGCGCACATCCGTTTTCCGAGGAATGGTATTAAGCTGTTGCATTATGGGAAGCGTAACGAACTTCTCTACCTCTTCGGCACTGCGTCCGGGCCATTGGGCAATGATTTTCGCCCGCGTATTGGTCACATCGGGATAAGCCTCGATGGGAGTATTCTGGTAGCAGGTAATTCCCGCCACAAACAGAACTCCCGTCATAAAAAGGATAAACATATGATTCTTAAGGGAAAATCCTATGATGTTTTCTATGAACTTATGCATCGTTACTTCCCTTTTATTTCGTTATACATCAGCAGTTGGTTCTTTATAACGACCTCTTCACCCACCTTAATTCCTTCGGTAATATAGGTAAAGTCATTATGCCGGGCGAAAGGGGTGATCTTCCGAATCCCGGAAGTCTCATCGCCAACAACTACATAATAACCGTTATTGTCGAAAATCACTGCACTGCTCGGAACCGCTACCAGTTCCAAATTCGAATCATTGAACAATTTTACCACCACAGGCATTTCCGGTTTAAGCTTCAATGCCGGGTTAGGCAATGTGATTCGCACCTTCAATGCTTTGTCCTCGGAGTCGAAAACCTGTGAGAGGAAATCTATCTTACCCTTGAAAACCTCTGCTGGATAGGCCACGGATGTAATTTCAACGCATTGCCCCTCGTGTACAAATTGCAAATTTCCGGCATAGACATTCGCTACAACCCACACTGTCGATAAATCGGCCATCGAAAACAGCGGTCCGCCACTTTCCGGGAAAGAGGTTCCCGGATTGCAGTATTTCCCGATTACATAGCCGCTCATCGGGGCTTTTACGGAAAAGACGCCGTTATCCTGATTTTCGCCATAAAGAACAAAATCTGACTGCAACTTCCCGACTGTCGAACGAGCTTCGACAAGCTCTTTATCGGTTGCCATCCCGCTCTCGTGCAAGGACTCCACACCTTTAAGATTCTGTCGGGCCACGGCAAGTTCCGATTGCAAAGAGCTCAATTCGACCGAACGTATATCTACCATCCTTTTACCTTTTTCTGCATAATCGCCAAGCGAAAAGTAGCTTTTCACGACTACACCGCTTACTAAAGGTGAATAGCTTATCGTACGGTCGGAATCAACAACTACTTTTCCGGCAAGGGTAAACTCCTTCTGCAACCGCTTCAACTCGGCTTTTGCTGTCAGCACTTCCTGCAAAAAAACGTCCGAAACGGTTTCCCGGGTCGGCAGACTGCTCCGGCTGTTCTCTCCGCAGCTTGCCAGCAACGGTAGTAAAAGATAAATTATTCTCTTCATCATTCGTTATTTTATAGTTTGTCCTATTGCAAATTGTAAGCGTTCAAATTGAAGCCTCAGCTCTTTCCGGCTCCGCAACAACACCTCTTTCGAAGCATGATAGCTATCCATAAAATCCATATACTCAACCATCGATATATTTTTCATCAACAGATTCTTTGTATACACATCCGGCATCTTGTCCATCTCGCTTTGTATGGAACGATTCACACCGTTCTCCTCAAGAAAAGAGTAAACGGCTTTGTAATTTTCCAGGCATTCAATAATTTCATTCCGTATATTATTCCGTTCCTGCAACACCAAAATTTCATTCTGCCTAAGTCTGAACCGTGCCCTCCTTATAGCTCCTTTATTACGATTGAAAACCGGTAATTGCACTCCTATTCCCACACCGAAGAAGTTATCCCACACGCCTCCGGCACGGTCATACTTTATTCCCAAGCTAATGTCGGGTATCGCCAATGCCTTTTGATAAACGATATCTTTACGGTGATATTCAGCCCGCAGTACTGCTGCAGCCAAATCGGGACGGGATGCCAAAGCCGTTTCCATAAGCATGGCAGGATCCAATGTTAGAGGAGATGGAAAGTCAACCTGCTCCTCGGCAACGATCACCACGACCGAAGGTTCCAAAGCAAGCAAATTCTTTATGTTCTTTTGATGTGCATTATACTCGGTCCGTACCTCGTTCATTTCTCCGTTTACTGCAAACAGCGCCGTTTGCAGCCTTAACAGTTCATTTCCGGTTACATTCCCTGTTTGATACTGCGCCCGATATCCGGCAACAACCTTTTCGAGAAGAGTCTGCCGACTATCGATAACCTTAAGCAGATTTTGTAGATATACAAGCTCAGCTATCGAGATATGAAGTTCCATTTTCAGACTTCGCAACAGCTCTTCAAACTGCCTTACGGTTATCTCCTTATCTATTTTTTCAACTTCCGCCAACTTTATCCTGCGCGCCGAAAGCGAAACCATCTGAGAGAGTTCGAGCGAAAACTGCTTGGGACTGGCAACCGCACCTCCGTACTCATCAGTCCCCCGCCTCTTCCAAAAGTTGATATCACCGACGGATAATTCCGGATTGTCCCAAACTGTTGCTTCGGCAATGGCAGCATCGGCTATCGAAACATTCATCCGTTCGGCAATAAGTGCCAAGTTCTGTTTCAGAAACATAGCCTCTATCTGGTCGGAAGACAATCTAATTTGCCGAGCCGGTACAGATACACCAATAAAAGAGAAAAAAACTATGAGCAGCAAACGTATCATAAACATTGTTTTTTGCGGGCAAAAATAGCCATAAGCATAGTCTTACATCATTAGAAAACACTTATAAATCAATTAGAAAATCATTAGAAACCCATCTCTTACAAAAAAATCATCTACCTTTGCAACATATGGCTAAAATACTTGTTATAGAAGATGAAAACCGTATGGCCGAATTGCTCAAACGCGGTTTGGAAGAGTCCGGACACACGGTTGGCACGGCAACCAATGTATCGGAAGGGTTGAGAATGTTTGCCTACGAAAAACAGGATATCATCATTTCAGACATAATGCTGCCCGATGGCAGTGGGTTTGATTTATGCCGCGATATCCGACGGCAAAACGAAACTGTGCCTATACTGATACTTACCGCACTCGGTACGACAGACGACAAACTCGAAGGATTCGATTCGGGAGCGGATGACTATATGGTCAAGCCTTTTGACTTCCGAGAACTGAATGCACGCATATCAATCCTACTGAAGCGCTGCCAAATACCCACAGTAGAGTGCATAGAGTATGCAGACCTCAAGGTATATCTCAGGACAAAGTCCGTTTCGCGAAACGGACAGTCCATTATACTTACACCGAAAGAATACAACTTACTCCTCTTTTTTGTCCAAAACCCGGAAAGAATTCTAACCCGTACCGAAATAGCCGAAAAGGTATGGGACACCCATTTTGATACCGGAACAAACTTCATCGATGTTTATATAAACTATTTGCGAAAAAAGATAGACAAAAATTTCAATACCAAACTAATCCATACCAAACCGGGAATGGGATTCATATTCAGCTATGAAAATCCGTACTAAACTAACGCTCCGATATCTGTTTGTTACGGCATTACTTGTAATCGCCGTCTTCTTTGTGCTCGAAGAATTGCTCTTTCCACAAGCAGGCTACGATATGCTCCATATTCTAAATACACGCCTGCTTGCGGTATGGGCGGTTTCATTCGGGTTGTTGTTTGTCATCGGCTATTTCATGGCACGCAGCGTACTAAAACCAGTATCGGAAATTGTAAAACAAGTTGAAGCCATCACCGCTTCCAATCTCAGCAAGCGTGTGGAAGTAGAAGACCACAAAGACGAAATAGGAGAACTTGCCCGAACGTTCAACAAAACGCTGGACCGCCTTGAAGAATCATTTGAAGCCCAAAAGATGTTTATCAGTAATGTTTCGCACGAACTGCGGACTCCAATGGCTGCACTGATTGCCGAACTCGAACTTTCTCTTTACAAAGAGCGCTCAAGCGAAGATTATAAAAAAGTGGTTGAAAATGCGCTTTCCGATGCCCGTAATATTGAGAAACTATCCAACGGACTAATGGATTTGGCAAAGGCAAGCTACAATACAGAACAAATAAGCATGTCGGCAATACGTCTTGACGAAGTGCTATTGGATGCCAGTGCCATGGTGATGAAAGCCCACAGCGGCTATAATGTTGACTTAAGGTTTGAAGACGATACCGAAGATGACGGAATGGTCACTATTCGTGGTAACGACTATCTGCTTCGGACAGCATTTGTAAACCTTATCGAAAATAATTGCAAGTTCTCATCTGACCAAAGTTCAACGGTACAGATTTCGTTTTCCAAACATAAGGTACTTATCCGTTTCTCCGATACCGGCATCGGCATTCCCGAAGAAGATATGGAGCATCTGTTCGAACCTTTTTACAGAGGCAGGAACCGGGATTTCTCACAAGGAAACGGTATTGGAATGGCATTGGTAGAGAGAATAATCAAACTTCACAAAGGTGCAATTTCCGTTTATTCACACCATGACAAAGGTACGGTATTCACCCTTATTTTCGATTATCTTCAGTCTGACTGAATCTGTATTTGCACTGCATGATATTAATAATGTCCCAGCATATATCATTTATGTTCAAAAATGCAGGAATAGGTATATTTTGTCCGTCAAAAGGCAAGACAGATAATAATTTTTGCCTTACATTTACAATGGGTTAAACACGGTTATCCCCACCGGAACGGATGGAAGAACAACTACTTATTAATATACCAAACAAAAAAACATGAAAAAAAGTATCCTATTTATCACGAGTTTTTTCCTCTGTGTTTTCTGTCTGAAAAGTAATGCGCAACAAAGCAGGCCAGAGGTTACCTGGGAGAATATGGAAGGCGTCACAGTACCCATTCCGCCGCAAGTACACCCCCGGCTTTATGTACGCTCCGCCGATTTGCCCGATTTAAAGAAACGCATGGAACACCCGCATGTAAAGGAAGTTCTGGCTACCCTGAACAAATTGGGCAAAGACCGTACTCCCGAAGAAGAGGCAAAAGTCAAGGACAGAGGGTTCCGCTACTACTTTGAAATGCGTGGCGTGACCAGCCGCGTACAAGTGCAGGCACTCGACTATCTGGTGTATGGCGACAAGAAACAGGCCAGAAGCGCCATTACCGCCATGCTGGACACGCTTCAGAACGTCAATTACGGAACAAAAGGTGATTTGTCGCGTGCCAGCGGTGTAATGCTCACCTGCGGTGCAATGGTATATGACTGGTGCTACGACCAGATGAAAGAATCCGAAAAGAAAGCTTACATAGAATCTTTCATCCGCATAGCCAAAACAATGGAATGCGGCTATCCCCCACGCAACAACGAACCGATTGCCGGGCACTCCAGCGAATGGATGATACTACGGGACATGCTTTCTGCCGGCATAGCCATCTACGATGAATATCCGGACATGTACAACCATGTAATAAAGATGATGTTCAAGGATTATCTGCCTGTGCGAAACTACATCTACTCCGGGCATAACTACCATCAGGGAACGAGCTACGTAAATGTACGTTTCAGCAACGACCTCTTCTCGCTCTGGATTCTGCAACGCATGGGCGCAGGAGCCATATACAACCCGGCGCAGCAGTTTGTCCTGTACGACTTCCTCTACCGCCGCCGTCCCGACGGGCAGGTGATGCCGGCCGGCGATACGAATCCTATCAGAAAAAACATGCCGTCCTACTCACTGCCTGCCATGCTGGCTTCCAGCTTCTACAAAGACAGCTATCTGGCATACGAGTACGAACGCAAACCCAACATCGAACGCCACTGCCTCATCTTCGACATTCTGTGGAGAGACTTGGATTTGAAGGCCAAAGCTCCCGATGACCTGCCGCTGACACGCTATTCGGGAAGTCCTTTCGGCTGGATGATAGCCCGCACGGCATGGGACGAAAACAGCGTGATTGCCGAAATGAAGATAAACGAACAGTTTGTCGGCAACCACCAGCACTTGGACGGCGGCTCTTTCCAGCTCTATTACAAAGGCCCCCTTGCCATCGACGCGGGAGCCTATCAGGGAAGTTCCGGCGGATACAACAGCCCGCACAACAAGAATTTCTTCAAACGTACCATTGCGCATAATTCGCTGCTGGTATATAATCCCGATGAAAAATTCGCCTGCTGGAACTATGGCGGAGGCGGCAAGACCGAATTTGCAACCAATGACGGCGGACAACGCATGCCTGGCGACCGCTGGGAAACCTGCCGCTCGTTCGAGCAATTGCTAAGTAAAGACTACACAACCGGCAAAGCCCTGGCGCACGGATTCGGGCCTGATGCCTGCAAGCCCGACTACTCCTATCTGAAAGGCGACATCACGCAAGCCTACACGGATAAAGTAAAAGAGGCGAAACGCTCCTTCGTCTTCCTGAACCTGCACACTGCCGAAGTGCCCGCCGCACTTATCGTATTTGACAAAGTTGTGTCTTCCGACCCCACACTCAAGAAATTCTGGCTGCTGCACAGCATTGAAGAACCTACGATAGAAGGCAACCGTTTCATTGTCCGGCGCACCAAAAACGGCGATACCGGAATGTTGCAGAACCATGTATTATTGCCCGAAGCCGGAAATGCACAGATAGAGAAGGTGGGCGGCAAAGGAAAAGAATTCTGGGTATTCGGAACCAACTACCCGAACGACGCACTGCCCAACCGCCCCGATGATGCCAACGAACGGGGAGCATGGCGTGTGGAAGTGTCGCCTGCCGCACCTGCCACCGAAGACTGCTTCCTGAACGTAATGCAGGTTGCAGACAACACCTGCAAACGGATGCACGACGTGAAACGCATTGATGCGGAGAAAGTGGTAGGCGTACAGATAGCCGACCGGGTCGTTACCTTCAGCAGAGACAGCCGGCCTCTGTCCGGCAAAGTCGATATGAAAGTAGACGGAAACGCTGCCATGAAATTTGTTATCACCGACCTCATTCCGGGAACATGGCAAATAAAGAAAGACGGGAAGGTATATATCCCTGCCATGGAAGTACGTTCGGACGACGGCATCCTTTCTTTTGAAGGCACTGCCGGTCATTACGAATTTCTGCGCTAAACGGATATTCTAAATAATCTGCCTGGCTATCCAGGCACAGGCTTCTGCATCGGCCAGCGCATGGTGATGTTGCTCTAACCGGTAACCGCACCATGCCGCTACCGTATGCAGCTGATAATCGGGCAGTCCCTTAATGGCACGGCGTGATGCCTGCAAAGTACAACGGAAATCATAATCGGGATAATCCATGCCGTACATGCGGAATACCGCTTTCAGGCAACTCTCATCGAACGCTTTATTATGCGCCACTAACGTCAGTCCCTCAATGCGTGGTGCTATTTCCTGCCATACGGCCGGGAAGACAGGCGACCGGGACGTATCCGCCAGGGTCAGACCGTGCACACGGGTATTCCAATAAGTATAATACTCCGGTTCGGGACGAATCAGACTGTAATAGCTGTCTGCAATTTCTCCATTCCGCACAATGACTACACCGACACTGCATACACTGGTGCGCTGTTCATTGGCCGTTTCAAAATCTATAGCGGCAAAATTCTCCATGAAGCGATTCTTTTACGATATTTCCAAAATATTTTTAAAAAAGTTTCAATCAGCTGTAAACCAAAATATTAAACAGCCGTCTATAGGGTTTTCCGAACACAGGGAAAGTACCGAAAGCGCTTTTAAAGCACCCGTCCGTTCCGGCATGTTGTAACTTCGCACTGTGATCACAAAGATATATGATTTTGAAGTAACAACCATCTAAAACAAAAAAGATTATGGCATTCCGTTATGTAGTTAAAAAGAGAGTTTTCGGTTTCGATGAAAGTAAGTCGGAAAAGTATGTAGCCGCTTCGTTCTCCATTGGAGAAATCAGCTACGACAGATTGTGCGACCAGGTTACGAAGGAGGGTATGGCTCCGCGCGGCGTTGTAAAAATGGTTATGGACGGACTGATTGATGCGCTCAGCACTTACGTCAGTCTCGGAGCGACCGTGAAATTAGGAGATTTCGGCACTATCCGCCCGGGACTGAACTGCAAAAGCCAAAGCGAGGCAAAAGATGTAACCGCCGACAGCATCTACCGGCAGAAACTGATCCTCACTCCGGGAAAAAGGCTGAAAGATATGGTAAAGAGCTCCGGAATAACGCGTATCTCGACCAACGGCGAGGAGATTGCTACAAGTGGCGGCAGTAACGGCGGCAGTGGCAATGGCGGAGAGGAAGAAAATCCGCTGGGATAAAACCTGCAGGCTGACTTAAAAAACAACCTGTCTATAACTGAGGCTGCATCGTATGAACAGAGTATCATACGGTGCAGCCTTTTTATATGAATAGATTTTACTATCTTTCCTCTATGAAAAGATAAAGATTACCCCTGTCTTTATGGCTCCTTTACTTAGTTTATGGTGTTAATGAG
>NZ_JBCODG010000072.1:0-23291 GCF_040928965.1 Bacteroides sp. 2201st1_D9_2201SCRN_220225
ACGCCATAAAGATAGGGGTGGTCTTGATTTTTTCATATCCCACTGGCATATAAATCGTGATTTATATCTAAATTTGTACATCCTTTCATGATAAAAAAGGGAAGGGTTTCTTCTACAAGCCGCAAAAGGCAGGAAGAGGAAACAATCGTTTACTAATTAAAATACTAACTAAAATCAGAAGATTATGGCAATGCATACATGGTTTGAGTGTAAAATCCGTTATGAAAAAACAATGGAAAACGGAATGAACAAAAAAGTTACCGAACCTTATCTGGTAGATGCACTCAGTTTTACGGAAGCGGAAGCACGTATCATCGAAGAGATGACACCGTTTATTTCAGGAGAATTCACGGTATCGGACATCAAACGTGCCAACTACAGCGAACTGTTTCCATGCGAAGAGGAAGCTGCCGACCGTTGGTTCAAATGCAAGCTGGTTTTCATTACATTGGACGAGAAAAGCGGTGCTGAGAAAAAAACGTCTACCCAGGTATTGGTGCAGGCAGCCGACTTGCGTGATGCGGTAAAGAAGCTGGATGAGGGCATGAAAGGCACAATGGCCGACTACCAAATTGCATCGGTAGCGGAAACCGCCATCATGGATGTATATCCGTACAGCGCAGAACCGGATGACAAGCCGGAAGTATAAGAACCTGAAAATTTCATTTCACAGATTATCATATATACGATGAGTATTGCAGAAAACATAAAACAAGTACTGAGCGAACTACCTGATGGGGTGCGGCTGGTAGCTGTTTCCAAATTTCACCCCAACGAGGCCATAGAGGAAGCTTATAGCGCAGGGCAGCGTGTGTTCGGAGAAAGCAAGGTGCAGGAAATGACTGCCAAATACGAGAGCCTTCCAAAAGATATCGAATGGCATTTCATCGGACATCTGCAAACGAATAAAATCAAATATATCGTACCCTATGTTACTCTGATTCATGGAGTGGATTCCTACAAACTCCTTACCGAAATCAACAGGCAGGCAGCCAAGGCCGGACGAACCGTAAACTGCCTGCTTCAACTGCACATAGCACAAGAAGAGACCAAATTCGGTTTCAGTTTCGACGAATGCCGGGAGATGCTTGCAGGCGATGAATGGAAAAAGCTCGGCAATGTCCGGATATGCGGACTTATGGGCATGGCTACGAATACGGACAATACCGAACAAATCAAAGCTGAATTCCGTTCATTAAACAATTTCTTCCAAGAGGCTAAAGCCACCTGGTTTTCCAATGCAGAGTGGTTTCGGGAGCTGTCAATGGGAATGTCCCATGATTACCATGAGGCCATTGCCGCCGGCAGTACCCTGGTACGTGTAGGAAGTAAAATATTTGGAGAAAGAATATATTAATACCTAATAACTGTTATTATGGCAACATTAGAAACCACCTTTGCAGGGTTAAAACTTAAAAACCCGATTATTATCAGCAGTTCCGGACTTACCGACAGTGCTGCCAAGAACCAAAAGCTTTACGAAGCCGGAGCAGGAGCCATTGTACTCAAGTCTCTTTTTGAGGAACAAATCATGATGGAAGCCGATTGGCTTGGAGATCCCAACATGTATCCGGAAGGAAGCGATTACCTGGTAGGATACATACGCGAACATAAACTGGGCGAATATTTGAATCTGATTAAAGAAACCAAGAAAGTCTGTGACATTCCTGTCATTGCCAGCATTAACTGCTATCAGGATGCGGACTGGATTGAGTTTGCCAGAAAGATAGAAGAGGCCGGAGCAGATGCTTTGGAAGTCAATATCCTTGCTTTGCAAACCGACATACAATATGCTTACGGTTCTTTTGAACAACGTCATATCGACATCTTGAGCCATATCAGGAAAACAGTCAATATTCCTGTTATCATGAAATTGGGAGACAACCTCACCAATCCGATAGCACTCATCGACCAGCTCTATGCCAATGGTGCGGCGGCAGTAGTAATGTTCAACCGGTTCTACCAGCCGGATATCGATATTGAAAAAATGGCTCAAAGTGCCGGAAGTGTCTTCAGCACAGATGCCGATTTATCCAAATCCTTACGTTGGATAGGTATCGCCTCTGCGGCTGTGAGCAAGCTGGACTATGCGGCATCCGGCGGCATACATACTCCTGAAGGAGTAGTAAAAGCTATCTTGGCGGGCGCTTCGGCAGTAGAGATATGCAGCGCACTCTATCAGAATTCTTACGCCATCATCGAAGAGTATGTCCGCTTCCTGAACTCATGGATGGAACGCAAAGGGATGGAGAACATCAGCCAGTTCAAAGGCATGCTGAATGTAAGCGACCTGAACGGTATAAACACTTTCGAACGTACCCAGTTCCTGAAATACTTCTCGGCACGCAAATAATAAAAATATGGTATACTAATAAAAACGGATGGTGCTTACCAGTGGGGCATCATCCGTTTTTTTATGTCACATTCTTCGCCTTCACCAAGAAAGGCAAAGCAGCAGATATTACATTAAATTACTTGCCAGTTCGCTCAGCTGGCTACGCTCTCCCTTCACCAGATTGACATGGGCAAACAGGTTCTGGTCTCTCATGCGGTCTATCATATAGACAAGCCCGTTGGACTGGCTGTCCAGATACGGCTGGTCAATCTGTTGGATATCGCCCGTGAATACCATCTTCGTCCCTTCACCGGCACGTGTTATAATGGTTTTTATTTCGTGAGGAGTAAGGTTCTGCGCTTCGTCGATGATACAGTAGGTCTCGCTCAGGCTGCGCCCGCGGATAAAGGCTAGGGCTTCAATGACAAGCTGGTCGCTTTTCTGCATATCTTCCAACCTTTTCACTTCGCTTGAGTTAGATGCGAACTGATGCTTGATTACATTCAGGTTATCAAACAGCGGCTGCATATACGGAGCTACCTTCTCATTGGCATCACCCGGCAAGAAACCTATATCTTTATTGGACAATGCAACGATAGGACGCGCCAGCAGGATTTGCTTATAGTCCGTCAGCTTGCCCAAAGCGGCTGCCAGTGCCAACAGGGTCTTACCCGTTCCTGCCTTGCCGGTAAGGGCCACCAGCTTGATGTTCGGGTCATTCAATACCTCGAAAGCAAAACTCTGTTCGGCATTACGCGGTTCGATGCCGTAATTCTTTGTCTTATTGACACGGCAAACGGAATGGGTAAAAGGATTGTAGCGGGCAAGCACGCTGCTGCGGTCGCTCTTCAGGATAAAACATTCGTTGGGGTGAATAACATCCTTGAAGTCGAATTCGCTGATGTCCAACCCTTCCTTAGAGGAATAGATGCGGTCTATCAGAGTCGGGTCAACCCCTTCGAACACTTCGTTCGACTTTTCAAATATATCCACGTTAATTACCTTGTCGTTGATATAGTCCTCGCACAGCAGACCGATAGAGCGCGCTTTCATACGAAGGTTGACATCCTTGGTGACAAGAATGGATTTCATATTCGGCTTCTTCACGGTCAGCCAGTCAACGACAGAGAGTATCTGATGGTCGGGAATACGTTCCGGGAAAGAGTCGTGCACGCGGGGCGAATCTACCGAACCCGCCACCACGAACAGGCGTCCCAGACCTTCGCCCAACGGAGCACCTTTGGTAAAAAGGTTATCATCGGTAATCAAGTCGAGCTCACGGACAAACTCACGGGCATTGAAATTTATCTGCTCGTTGCCCTTCTTGAATTTATCGAGTTCTTCAAGCACTACAATGGGAAGATAAATATCGTTCTCTTGAAAATTCTTCAAACAGTTATAATCGTGAAGGATAACATTGGTATCAATCACAAAGTTTTTCTTAGCTCCCATACTCTTTAGATTTAAATAGTTTATACCTCATACCGACAATATAAAATAAAGCAAGCATACACACTTAAATAAAATTGCCTTATCTTTGCCGTTCCTAAAGATAACACTTTAATAAGGAGAAAGGATTGCTTTCCCGTTAATTTTTATAAAAGATGGACTATCAGAACACTTTAACTTACTTATATAACAGCATACCCATGTTTCAGCAAGTGGGCGGCTCGGCATACAAAGAAGGTTTGGAAAACACGCGCATATTAGACGAACATTTCGGACACCCCCACCGTTCGTTCCGCACAATCCACGTGGCAGGAACCAACGGCAAAGGCTCCTGTTCCCATACATTGGCTGCCATATTGCAGGAGGCGGGATACCGCGTGGGGCTTTACACCTCTCCCCACCTGGTGGATTTCCGTGAACGTATCCGTATAAACGGCTCTCCCATACCCGAAGAGTATGTAGTGCACTTTGTAGAAAAAGAACGTGACTTTTTCGAGCCTCTGCACCCTTCTTTCTTTGAATTGACCACTGCGATGGCATTCCGCTATTTTGCCGATGAGAAAGTGGATGTGGCCGTTATAGAGGTCGGACTGGGAGGCCGGTTGGACTGTACGAACATCATTCATCCGGATTTGTGCATCATAACCAACATAAGTTTCGACCATACCCAGTTCTTGGGCGACACATTGGCAAAGATAGCGGGAGAAAAGGCAGGTATCATCAAACCCGGCATTCCCGTAGTCATTGGCGAAACCACCCCCGAAACCAAACCGGTTTTCCTGCAAAAGGCCGCGGCAGAGAAAGCCCCTGTCGTATTTGCAGAAGAAAGGATGAACAACGATTATCCCGGACTGAAAACAGAGTTGCAGGGACTTTATCAACTAAAAAACACACGCACCATCCTCACAGCCTTGCCATTGCTGAAAGAGGCCGGATACCACATTGACGAAAGGAGTGTGCGCAGCGGCTTCGCCCGTGTCTGCGAACTGACGGGGCTAATGGGACGCTGGCAAAGGCTGCAAGAGGCTCCCACCCTGATATGTGATACCGGACATAATGTGGGCGGCATTACCTACATCGTAGAACAACTGAAACAGCAAACCTACCGCCAGCTCCATATCATCATAGGAATGGTCAATGACAAAGACATCAGCGGTGTGCTTGCCCTGCTTCCCAAAGATGCTGTATACTACTTCACCAAAGCCAGCGTAAAACGTGCCCTTCCGGAAGAGGAGCTGTGCAGGCTCGCTGCCAAAGCAGGCTTGCAGGGAAACTGTTATCCGGATGTCCCCGCCGCCGTAACCGCCGCACAAGAAAAAAGCCACCCCGAAGATTTTATCTTCGTAGGTGGCAGCAGCTTTATCGTGGCAGATTTATTAGCGAACCGCGATGCACTCAATCTCCACTAAGGCGTCTTTCGGAAGCGCCTTTACGGCAACAGCCGAACGCGCGGGAAAGTCTCCCTCAAAATAAGTGGCATATACCTTATTCATGTCGGCAAACAAAGACATATCCGCCAGGAAAACGGTAGTCTTCACGATATTCGCCATGCTCAATCCTGCCTCTTCCAGAATGTGCTTTACATTCTCCAACGACTGGCGGGCTTGGGCTTCCGCGCCTTCCGCCATTACTCCGGTAGCAGCATCGATAGGTAACTGACCCGATACGAACACCATTCCGTTTGCTTCAATAGCCTGACTGTAAGGGCCGATTGCCCCCGGAGCTTTTTGACTACAAATCACTTTTTTCATAATTTTACTCTTTTATCTGTTCATTATCAAATATATAGTATCTTTTCCTACTATATTCAAAAAAAATCAGGAGACTCGTGCAGTATTTCCCAGAATCGTGCATTTATATATACGAAAGAAAATTTCATTCATAACCTGTTAATACCTAGACTTAACTTATATTTTAGCATGGGGAAGTTTCCCAAACAAAGGCTCTGCTTGTGAAAGCGGAGCCTTTATTTTGTTAAGTATACCGCTTATTTACAATGCTTTTCAATCAGTCCGTCCACGTTTGGGTCGCCCAATTCCTTTGCCTTGGCAAAACTTTGGCACGCTTCCTGCTTCTTTTTCATCTGCAACTGTGCAATTCCCATAAGCCGATAGGCTTCGGCATATTTAGAATCAATAGCCAAAGCATCCTGCAACACTTTCAAGGCTTCTTCATTACGCCCTACACGGATATTGACCACGGCAAGCTCTGCACGGTAGGTCAGGTCTTTCGGACTCAGCTCAATAGCCTTCTCCATATCATTCAGTGCACGCTGGAACTGTTTGGCCTTCAAGGCAGCCTGCTCACGATAATAATAGAACACATCATTCACCTTGCCGTTTACCGCTTTATAATAAGCATCGTAATCAAGCATGGCGGCACGCGCCTGATTGGCGTTCATGCGGGCTTGGGCACGTTCCAACAAGTAAGGAGCGGCTTCTTCCGTGTACGGTTCGGTGAAACGTACCACGCAACTGTCCATAAGTGCCAGCACTTCTTCTGCCGGCGCTTTCATCAGTTCCTTCGTCTTAGCTGCACTGAAAAACGTTGCCGCCGACGCTATATCGGACTGATTAACCTTTTCGTAGCATGCCAAAGCTGCCGCATAATCCTGCTTTGCAAACAAAATATCCCCTTCGGTCTGTACATACACCGGAAGCTCCTGAACGGCAATCGCTTTTCTTATTTCATCCACAGCCTTATCGTAAGACCAGTCCTTATAGGGCTTTTCCGGATTACCCAGCATATAATTGTATATCAGTTTGGCACGGTTGTAATATACGTCGTCTTTCTTTTGAGCCACACTCAGGGCTTTATCCATATCCGCCACGACCTTATCCATTGAGGCATCATCCTTGGAGCGGTATATCCGGTTGGTGGCACGGCGCACATAGCCGTCCGCACTATTCGGATATTCAGCGATGAAATCGTCCAACAGTTCTGCATACTTCTCCGGAGTAACCTGTGAGGAAGCCATGAAGAGAAACACCAGCGCCTGTTCTTCCGTATCGGGCAGTGCTTTCTTAATGCCGATATTCTTTAAAGTCATATCGCTGAAGGAAAATGCCGAAACATTCTGTTCCATGGCAAAATCGACATCTACCGCATAACATATTGTAGCGGTATCGGCGCCGGATGACTTCTGTGCAAGCGCAAAGACCTGTCCTTCTTCGGTCATCACGGGACAGCTCACCATCTTGTCCTTCAGGCGCAGATTGAGCGTATAGTAGTGATACTTTCCGGAAAATTCATCCGCAGCTTTCACTTGTCCGGCAGTATAGGAACGGTCTTTCTGTGTGGAATAAGGCAGGATGTACACATTGGCGCCCACAGCCGGAGCCACGGTTGCCGGATGCAATGCCGGGACTTTTTTGGTGGATATACCTACACGGAATTTAATGACATCGTACATGTCATTCGCACCCATAATAGAAACTACCGGCATCTGTACGCCTTCCGAATTCACGACCACCGCCCGTTGCGCTCCTTCGAACAAAGAACAATCGGACAAGGCCACACCGTCTTCCGTCACGAAGAAACCGTTTCCGGTATTCAAAATCTTATCATTCTCGCCATAAGTAATCACCGAAAATACGGCACGTTTGGCTTTATCCACCCATTTGGGAGCTTGTGCCATGCTCCACTGTACCTCCAAAAGGCATAGAGCGGAAAGCAGGAAAATCTTCTTTTTCATATTCAGTTCGTTCTTTGTTTCACAGCTTCATAAATCAGGATACCCGCCGCAACGGATACGTTAAGAGACTCAATCGTACCCAGCATCGGAATCTTTACCCATTCGTCGCAAAGTGCAAGGTTATCGTAAGAGACCCCCTTGTCCTCGGCACCCATGATGATACACATAGGACCTGTGTAATCGGCTTTTGTGTAATCGTAATCACCCTTTTCCGTAGCAGCCACTATATGGAAACCGCTGCTTTTAAGAAACTGCAGGGTATCTTTCAGATTCTGTTCGCGGCATACGGGCAAGGTATGCAACGCACCTGCCGAAGTCTTTACCGCATCGGCATTCACCGTTACACTGTTCTTGGCGGGAATAATAACGGCATCCACCGCCGCACACTCGCAAGTACGGGCTATCGCTCCGAAATTACGCACATCCGTTATGCCGTCCAGCATCACAAACAACGGATTCTTGCCTTCCTCAAAAAGGAACGGCACAAGGTCTTCCGTTTTCTGATAAGTCACGGCAGAGACAAATGCTATCACCCCCTGATGGTTCTTACGAGTAATGCGGTTGATACGCTCTACCGGCACACGTTGTACGGGAATCAAAGTTCCCTTTAGAGCGGCAAACAATTCTTTGGACAAGTCGCTCTGGATATCTTTCTTCACCAATATCTTGTCAATGTCCTTACCTGCCTGAACAGCTTCTATCACGGCACGAACGCCGAAAATCATTTCACTTTTATCTATCATTGTATCTTATTGTTTTTTTTGTTCTACTTTAGCCGGCTAAAGTGCTACACTACGATTGTAAACCTCTACTTTACAACCGTAAAGTACTACATTAGTCAGACGATGCCCAACAGTGCCTTGGCATTGTTCAGCGCGGCATCGGTCAGGGTGGCTCCACTCAGCATATGAGCAATCTCCCCTACCCGTTCCTCATCCGTCAAACGGCGGATGTGGCTGTTGGTTTCCGTTTCATTATCCTGTTTATACACCTTATAATGGGCACGTCCGCGGGCAGCTATCTGCGGCAGATGCGTGATACTGATAACCTGGCGGTCGCTATCGCCCATTTCCTGCATAATATCCGCCATGCGGTCGGCTATCTCACCGGAAACTCCCGTGTCTATTTCATCGAACACGATAGTGGGCAGCTTCACCGCTCCGGCTATCATTGCCTTGACAGACAGCATGACACGGGCTATCTCGCCCCCCGAAGCTACCGAAGAAATATTCTGCAAAGCCCCGTTCTTGTTGGCAGAGAAAAGGAAGTTCACCGTATCCGCCCCATGTGCCCCCGGCTCCTTGCGTATACCTATTTCCACCTGAAAACGGACATTGGGCATGCCCAGCGGTATCAGGCGGGCTGCCATCTGCTTTTCAACCTCGCGGGCTGCGGCGGTACGCAACCCCGTAAGTACCGCTGCCTGCCGCTTCACCTTATTATATAAGGCTTCGCTACGGGCTTTCAACGTTTCAATCTGTTCATCCGATGAAGTGATGTTGGACAGTTTGGCGGCATAATCATCCGCCAGAGCCAGAAGCTCGTCCACCGTAGAGACGCGATGCTTCTGCTGGAGAGTATAAATCAGGTTCAAACGTCCGTTCACCTCTTCCAGCCGGCCAGGGTTAAATTCTATCTCCTCTTCTTTTCCCGAAATCTCCTGAGAAATATCTTTCAGTTCGATGTAGCTGCTTTCCAGCCGTTCGGCAAGTTCACCGGCGGCAGGATATACTTTCTGCAAGCCCGCCATTGTATTCAGGCACTCTTTCAATACGGAAAGCAGGCCGCCCTCATCGGAGTTCATCGCCTGACCGGCACGGAACAGTCCGGCTTTTATCTCTTCGGCATGGCTCAGCGTATCGGCTTCCTGCTCCAGTTCCTCCTGTTCTCCGGTAGCCAGATGCGCATCCTCCAACTGCTCCAACTGAAAACGGATGTAATCTTCGTCCGCCTTGTTCTTTTCGGCCAGTGCGACAAGATGTTCCAAATCCTGCTGCACCTGCTTCCATTCCCGGTGGAGAGAGCGGTATTTACTTAACTCATCTTCGTCATGCGCCAGCAAATCCAGCACGCTCAACTGGAAACCTTCCTTGTTCAGGAGCAGGTTCTGATGTTGCGAGTGCACGTCAATCAGCTGTTCGCCAAGCTCCTTCATCTGTACCAGCGAGGCAGGCGTATCGTTGATAAACGCACGGCTCTTGCCCGAAGCGTAGACTTCGCGGCGAAGGATACACTCATCTTCGTATTCCAGTTCGTTTTCCTCAAAGAAAGGCTGCATACCATAACCGGCAATCTCAAAACGGGCTTCAATCACACATTTTGCAGCGCCCCGCCTGATGGATTTCACATCGGCACGCTGCCCCAGCAACAGACCGATAGCTCCCAATATGATGGACTTTCCCGCACCGGTCTCACCGGTAATCACCGAGAAGCCGCTACCGAAGTCTATATCAAGCTTCTCGATAAGCGCATAATTCTGTATGTATAGAGAACGCAACATTTTATTAAACAGATAATTGAAAGTTGACAATCAAAAAATATCATTCACGCTTCATCACTTCCACCAAATGGTCGACGATGTCCGCAGCCACTTCCGCTTTGGACTTCAACGGGTAGTCCTTTTTACCGTTCCGGTCGATAATGCTGATTTTATTGGTATCGTAACGGAAGCCCGCACCTTTGTCATTCAACGAATTAAGCACGATAAAATCCAGGTTCTTACGGTTCAGTTTATCTTCCGCATTATGCTGTTCGTCATTGGTTTCGAGGGCAAAGCCCACCAGCACCTTGCCGGGATGCTGCTTCTTCATCTCTCCCAAATGGGCGGCGATGTCCCGTGTAGGCTTCAGGTGCAATGACATATCACCTGTCTTTTCACGCTTTATCTTCCTGTCGGCAACCTGCTCCGGCGTATAGTCGGCAACGGCGGCAGCCATGATAACGGCATCCGCATCGTCAAACAAAGAGGTGGCCGCCTCAAACATCTCTCCGGCAGACTCCACACCGAAATACCGGTACACAGGGTAGTGTGTCCGGAGCTGGACGGGCCCCGAAACCAGAATAACCCTTGCTCCTCTTGCCGCACACTCATCGGCAAGCGCAAAGCCCATCTTTCCCGACGAATAATTGCCGATAAAACGCACCGGATCAATCTTTTCGTATGTCGGTCCGGTAGTAATCATTATTGTTTTTCCCGCCAGATCACCGTCCTTAGCGGCAAAGAACTCTTCCAGCCTGCGGATAATGACATCCGGCTCTTCCATTCTGCCCTTGCCTACCAGATGGCTTGCAAGCTCGCCCGTACCCGGTTCTATGATATGGTTACCATACGAACGCAGTGTCTCCAGATTCTTTTGGGTGGACGGATGGGCATACATATCCAGGTCCATTGCCGGGGCAACAAACACAGGAGCTTTTGCCGACAGGTAAGTGGTTATCAGCATATTATCGGCAACGCCATTCGCCATCTTGCCGATAGTGGAAGCCGTGGCAGGAGCTATCAGCATGGCATCCGCCCACAGACCCAAATCCACATGACTGTTCCAGGTTCCGTCACGCTGCGCGAAGAACTCGCTGATAACGGGCTTGCTGGTAAGGGCAGACAAAGTAATGGGAGTTATAAATTCTTTGCCCGCAGGCGTTATGACAACCTGCACTTCCGCACCCCGTTTTATAAGTCCGCGAATGATATAACAGGCTTTATAAGCGGCAATACTGCCTGTAATGCCGAGTACTATTTTCTTTCCTTTCAGTGGGTTTGCCATGAAATCAAACTACTAATTACAAATTTACTTCTGGGTAATCTCGCGCAGGCGGATTTTAGTCAGCATAGCCTTGGTGTTCAGTGTAAAATCACTGTTCAGTATCCAGCTGTAATAGCCCGGATCGCGTTTCAGCACATCTGCCACCGGCATGCCTTTGTATTTACCGAAATTAAACACTTCCACACCTTTATCATCGTAAACCATGCGTCCTGCAAAGTCAACATTCTTGTTGAAGCTGGAATAATCCGAGAGGAAAACCACATCATTCTGCAATTCAGGATAACGGTCCAGTTGCGACATCAGCACCTCGTAAGTGGCACGCGTATCGGCTTCCGCTGTATGGGCGTCTTCCAGGTTCTTGCCGCAATAGAACTTATAAGCGGCAGACAGTGTGCGCTGCTCCATTTTGTGGAAGATAACCTGCACATCCACAAACTTGCGGCGACTCATATCTATATCCACGTCTGCACGCAGGAACTCTTCTGCCAGTACCGGAATATCAAAGCGGTTGGAATTGAACCCGGCAAGGTCGCAGCCTTCAATATCATTGGCTATATTGCGTGCCACTTCCTTGAACGTGGGGCATTCTGCCACATCTTCGTCGTAAATGCCATGAACGGCGGAAGCCTCTTCCGGTATGTGCATTTCGGGATTGATGCGCATGGTTTTGGTTTCCTCGTTTCCGTTGGGATATACTTTGAGATAACAGATTTCTACTATTCGGTCCGAGTTAATGTTTGTACCGGTGGTCTCCAAGTCAAAAAAGACAATCGGATTTTTAAGATTCAGTTTCATGAAGTTTCGTATTTATTTATCTTTTAGGCACGGACTGCACGGAACGGTGCGGTTTCTCTATAAACCCGAACCGTGAAATCCGCGTAACCCGTGCCTAAATAAAAAAATGACAGATTACTATTTCATTAATCATTCAGCATCATCGGCATCAGCAGCATCAGCAGGTCTTCGTTTTCTTCCTGCTCTGCCGGAACAATAACACCGGCACGCGAAGGATCCGCCAGCTCGATAACCACTTCATCCGCCGATATATTATTCAGGATATCAATCAGGAAAGTAGACTTGAAACCGATGCTCATCGGATTACCCGCATACTGGCATGTCTGCGTTTCCTCTGCCGAAGTGGAGAAATCGATGTCCTGTGCCGAAATCACAATTTGGTTCTCCTGCATACGCAGTTTGATAAGGCTGCTTGCCTGTGAGGAGAAGATAGACACGCGACGCAACGCACCAATCAGTTGCAGGCGGTCTACCGTCACTTTATACGGATTGTTCTGCGGAATTACGGAGTTATAGTTCGGGTAGCGTCCCTCAATCAGGCGGCATACCATGCGATAGCTTTCCAATGTAACCACGGCATTGCGTTCGTCAAATTCAATGGTCACCGTGCCCTGCTCCTTCGGCAACAGGTTCTTCATCAGGTTGGCAGGTTTCTTGGGCAGGATGAAAGCCGCACGCTCATTGCCTTTGGCGGCCAGCGTCTTGCAACGCACTAACTTATGTCCGTCGGAAGCCACCATTGTGATGTCTTCGGTAGTAATATCGAAATAGATACCGTTCATCACCGGACGAAGCTCGTCATCGGCGGTTGCAAACACGGCGCGGTTGATACCGCCCAATAACACCTGTGCATCCATTTCCACACGAACGGCATTCTCGCCCAGCATGGCCGATTGCGGAAATTCGTCCGCATTCTGCCCCATCAGGCTGTATTTACCGTTCTGATACTGAACCGTAATCTCCAGAGAACTCGTATTGATGTCAAACGTCAGCGGCTGTTCGGGAATTTCCTTTAAAGCGTCCAACAAAGTCTTGGCAGTCACTGCAAAACGTCCGTCGGCATCACTGTCATTCACTTCTACTGTGGTAACCATCGTTGTTTCACTGTCGGAAACAGTTACCGACAAGGTTCCGTCTTGTAGTTCAAAAAGGAAACAATCCAAAATAGGCAGCGCATTCTTTGAATTAATCACGCGGCTGATAGCCTGCAAATGGCTGGAGAGCGCAGTACTCGAAACGATAAATTTCATATATTCTATGTATTTAAGTTTTAATTTCAGTTCAGTTGTTAACTAACGGACAAAGTTAAAAAAAGAATTCCCTACGGCAAAGAAAAAACAGCCGTTTATTCGTCGCATATCCCTAAAAAATTGTAACTTCGCCGCATCATTTAAAAAGAGTACAATGGAATTTACAGGAAAAATCATCGCTATACTCCAGCCCAGAGGCGGAGTTTCCAAAGCATCAGGTAACGAGTGGAAAGCGCAGGAATACGTAATCGAAGACCACGGGCAATATCCCCGTAAGATGTGTTTCGACGTATTCGGAGCAGATAAAATAGAACAATTCAATATCCAGATGGGTGAAGAGCTGACGGTATCTTTCGACATCGACGCACGTCAGTGGCAAGACCGCTGGTTCAACAGTATCCGCGCATGGAAAGTGGAACGTGTCAGCGCAGCAACGGCAGCGCCTGCACCGGGAGCACCGGTTCCGCCGCCCGCTCCGTCCGCAGCGCCGGAATTCTTATCCGGAGACGCAAAGGACGACTTGCCTTTCTAATTTGAGAATTAAAAATTGAAAAACAGGAATCAGTAAGTTTTATCCGGTAAGAAAAGGAAGGTGTCAAAATACACTTGACGATTTCTTTTAGGCACGGATTACACGGAAAGCACGGTTTTCACAGAAAAAGAATAAAGAAAATCTGTGAAATCCGTGCTTTCCGTGTAATCCGTACCTAATAAAAAACAAATAGTAAGCGGATTTTAGTTTTGACAAGCCCTCTTTTCTATTTCTCTTATTTTTCAATTCCCTACTTCTTCAAATTCCCCTATTTTCTCTCCTTTATACAGCAAGACGAGATTCGGATACACCACTCCTTCCGCGCAAGTAAACTGTATGGCTATAGTGAAGTGGCGGAAGAAATCGGAATGACGGAAGAAAAAATTCGGAACCAACCGCACATAAGTTTCCGGCTGGTGCATCATCTCTTCCATATCCACCATCATGGCAAAGTTATAATAAGGAGAAAGACTGCCTACACCTTCCTCGTACACCGAAGTACCATCCAGCACATCTCCGTTCTCCAAAGCGTCCACATAAGCGGAGAGACTCTGTGCATCGGGCGCCAGTAACAAAGTTCCTTTATAGAAGCAGGCGTATGTGTGAAGTGCGGATTCCGTAATGCCTGTCAGTTGTGTCAATACGGTATTCCGGGGCAACATATACTGTCGGTACTTCCGTGCACGCGGGTATCGCCTGTAATTCGGATAGGTCCGCTCCACGGCCGGAGCGCCTTTTTCTTCGGGAGTAGCATACAGTAATTTCTGCAGGGCACGTTCCGCCTGTGCTTCATCTTTCACAGCAACGCTCATTACAGCGCAGGGATGCCGGTCGGTAGTATCCTTGGAATGAAACAGGCAAGACATGACATTCTCTCCCGCATACGTTTTCATAAATTCCATCCACTCGCCATCCCGCTTCTTGATATAATCGGAATAGGCAGCCTTAGCATATTCCTGTTGCGAAGTAAAGCCGAATATGGCTTCCAAATCCGAGATTGCCCACTGGTTGTAGAAGAAGACAGATGCCGGAAGCCGCTCTCCCGAAAAATCTTTTATCGGTTCCTGTCTGCGAAGCGCGTTGATAAACGTCCGGGCTGTATCCGCTCCGTGACTGATACCTGAACAATAAACGGCTTCTTCATTGAACTTCATATCAAACTCCGCCCAACTTCCCAGATGCGTCTGCGGACGAATGCCGTCTGTATTCTTGCCCATGCCCACTTCTTTCATGCGTACATACACCGTTGCCGCCACATTGTTGCGCTTACCGGCATACATGGCACGGAAAGATGCCATGTCCATCAATGATTGTCTGGAACGGCAGGCATCGATAACCTGCTCTATCAGACGCTTCTGAAAGCTGACAGCCAGAAAGTCAGGGGTGAAATAAGCCGCAAGGAAACGCCCGTCCGCCGTGGGATAGATGCGTATTTCCTCACCGTTGTAATCAAAATACTTGGAAGGAAAAGTACTGGAACAGTATTTACGCACGAAAGACTCCACCAGCTCGTAATCCCCCGCCCCCAGGCTGCAATACAACACCTGATTCAAAGGAGTATCCGGTTCGTGGAAACTGATAAGCATTTTATTCATCTGCCTGCTCAGTCCATGCGGCGTATCACCTACCAATGTATTGAAATACTTCTTCAGGCATACAAAAAGTTCCGATACATACAGGAAATGCTCATCCTTGCTGCAATGCAAGCCGTCGATATCTTCCATCAAATCCGCCATACGGTCTGTCTCAAGTACAGCCGTGGCATCTTGCGGCACTAACGTAAAGAGATTAAAATCCTGCCGGTTTTCCACTGCATTCATTCGCAGAAACGAGTATACGCCAAAACCTGTACACAGCAATACTATGGACACAATAACGGCTATTCGTATAAGGATTCGAATCTTCATGGCATACATTCGTCAACTGTTGGCAAAAATAAACATTTATACTAATAAAACAAAACAAATGTTTCAAAAAGTTTAGAAATCTATTTCCATACCGTCATACGCAAAGTGCACATGGGGCGGCAGTTGGCGGTCGATTTCGGCATGCAGCCCTGCATGATGACTCATGTGGATGAAATAAGTTTCCCTTGCTCCGATACGTTCCGCTGCCGCCAGCGCTTCCGGTATGCTTTGGTGCGTAGAGTGCGGCTGCGGCCGCAAGGCGTTTATTACCAGAACATCCAGTCCCTGTAATTGTTCATACGAAGCATCCGGCATCGTAAGCATGTCCGTTACATACCCCAGCCGCCTGCCGATACGGTATCCCAGGATAGGCAGCCGCCCGTGCATCACGGTAACCGGCAGTATTTCCGTTTCCCGCACGTAGAAAGGCCTGCCCGCTTCCACTTCCTGCAAATAAATGCGCGGCACACCCGGATATTTCTTATCCACAAAGCAATAAGGCATCCGTGCCCGCAGATGAGCAGCTGTGTAGGCATCCGAATAGACAGGTATTTCCGAGAAACGGCAGAAAGGGCGCAAATCGTCCAATCCGCCCACATGGTCGTAATGCTCGTGGGTTATCAGCACGCCGTCTATCCGCTCGTACACGGAAGCACGCAGCATCTGTGTCCTGAAATCAGGACCGCAGTCTATCAATATCACCGCATCGTCCGTATGCAGCAGGGCAGATGCACGCAAACGGCTGTCCCGCGGGTCGGCAGATGTGCAGACCGGGCATGTGCAGCCAATTTCCGGCACTCCGGTAGATGTTCCGCTTCCTAATATAGTCAGTTTCATAAAACAGTGATTGATGATTATCGGTTAATCATTCTATAAAGTTCACTTCCGGACAAATTTCCACTCCGAATTTCTCCTTTACCGAGGCTCTGACAGCATCTGACAGGGCAACCACATCTTTTCCGGTTGCACCACCCAGATTCACAAGCACCAGAGCCTGCTTGTCGTGCACGGCGGCAGGACCTAAGGCCTTGCCTTTCCAGCCGCATTGGTCTATCATCCATCCGGCGGGTATCTTCACCCGTCCGGCATCCACCTCGTAATGAGGCATGGTGGGATACAAGTCCAGCAACGCTTCAAATTGCGCACGAGGCACGATGGGATTCATAAAGAAACTCCCGGCATTACCCAGCACTTTCGGGTCGGGCAATTTGCTTTCGCGAATATCTATAATCACACGGCGCAAAGTGGCTAAGGTCACTGACGGATACCCGGCAAGCTCCTGACGGATTGTACCATAATCCAATGTATAATGCTCCTTCTTGCTCAGTACGAAATTCACGTAAGTCACAAAGACCGATTTCATTTCAGGCTTTTTGAAAAGGCTTTTCCGATAGGCATATTCACATTCGTCTTTCCGGTAGGTACGCTTCTCGCCGCGGATGTTTATAGTCTCCACAGACTCGATGAGGTCTTTCACCTCTACACCGTAAGCACCAATATTCTGTACGGCAGCCGCTCCTACCTCACCGGGTATCAGTGACAGGTTCTCCGCGCCATACCAGCCCTGCTCCACACAGTAAGCTACAAAATCATCCCATACTACACCCGCACCCACACGTACACGTACATGCACCTGCCCGTCATCTTCCGCGGTCACTTCTATGCCCCCGATGCGCGAGTGCAGCACCATGCCTTCATAATCTTTCACAAATAACAGATTACTACCGCATCCTATATGTAAAAAAGGAGAAGTGATGCGCCCTTCGGCTATCCATTTCTCCAATTCCTCTACCGAGTGATATTCTGCATATACGGCAGCTTTTACATCAAATCCGAATGTATTGGGTATTCTCATAAGTCTCAAATGCTCGTATCTTCGTATTTATACATCTTCCACTCACCGCCCCGCCTGCGGAAATAGAAAACGTTGGAATATCCGTTGCCGATACCGTTTACTTTCAGGATTTTCGTATTCGAATTATCCTCGTTCTTCTGTCCGTAGTTGATGTTGGACAACTTGTCTGCGGGCAGCGACGGACGGAAAGCATACCACTGGTTCACGTCGAGAGTGGTTTCCAGTATGGCAAACTCATCGTCGGGGTCGATGGTGACAAACTGCAACGGATTGGCAATATGCTCGCTCTGATACAAGCTGTCCGTCACAAAACGGGTATAGAAATCCACAAAATTCTCGCCTTCACCTTCTTCGATATGACGCAAATTTATGGCTTCGAGCATCCACATGCCTCGCTTACGTTCAAAATAATATTTCTTTACCATACGTGTTTTCAGATAAATCCACTCCACCTGTACGGATTTCAATGCAGTGTCGCCCACCATGTCCATGTCGCTCTCACGGTCGAAAAGCAATGTATAATAATTCTGTTTGGTAAACAGGTAGTCGTGCTTCCAGAAGCGTTCCTCTATCTTCGAAGGAGTGTCCCGGTTGTAATAAGGCAAAGGAAACTCCGTCCTTGCCCGTTGCAAAGCCTCGTCCGAAGCATAGTTGAAGATAAAATCGTCAAACAGTTCGTCCGCTTCCAACGGCTCAGGCTCCTCCTTCACTTCTGTCTGTTGCAGCGTATCGGCTTCATGCCCGGCCGAATCCACCATTTCGGTAATGGTAGCAAAGGGATCCATTTTCGTCTTTCTGTTCCCACACGAGAACAGAAAGACGAGTATAAAAAATCCCGTTAGTAATCGTTTCATCCTTTACCGACCTCTACGGTCATTTATTTAATTTTGCTCTTAGTTTTTCAAGCATGTCCACAGTCATAGACTCCAGGTCAAACTGCGGCATCCAGTCCCATTCTTCACGGGCGCAGGAGTCATCCAGCGAATCGGGCCAACTGTCGGCAATGGACTGCTTCAAAGGATCTATCTGATAGGTCATTTCGAAGTCGGGCACATGTTTCCTGATAGCCGCATAAATCATTTCCGGGTCGAAACTCATGGAAGCGATGTTGAACGCATTCCGGTGCTTCAGCCGTTCCGGATCGGCTTCCATCAGCGAGATAGCCGCATTAATGGCATCGGGCATATACATCATATCCATAAATGTACCCGCCTTTACGGGACATACGAACTTCTCACCTTTTACGGCAGAATAAAAGATGTCTACCGCATAGTCCGTCGTACCGCCGCCCGGAGGTGTCACATTGGAAATGATTCCGGGGAAACGTACCGCACGGGTATCCACCCCGTATTTCGTATGGTAATAATCACTTAACAATTCCGTAGTCACTTTTGTTACGCCGTACATGGTACGCGGACGCTGAATGGTATCCTGCGGTGTCTTTACGTGAGGAGTATTCTCTCCGAACGAACCGATGGAACTCGGCGTAAACACGGCGCAACCGTATTCGCGCGCCACTTCCAGCACATTCCACAGCCCGTCGATGCCAATCTTCCACGCCATGGCGGGACGGCTCTCGGCAACTACCGACAACAGGGCTGCCAGGTTATAAATTGTATCAACCTTGAATTGCCTCACCACCACTTCAATAGACTGGCGGTCTGTCACATCGGCTATGGCCGAAGGACCCGAGGATTTCAATTCACCCTGCGGCATGGCGCTCGGAATATATCCGGCTACAACATGGTCATTACCATAGCGCTTGCGCAACTCCAATGTTAGCTCCGAGCCAATCTGTCCTGTGGCTCCAATTACCAAAATATTTTTCATACAACTTATTTATAAGGTATTCTTTCGTTACTGAGTCGCAAATATACACACTTTTTTTTCATTTTTCTATCAAAAAGATATTGTTTATTCCAAGAAAAATGATGTCCTTTGTAGAGCTTCAAATAACGAAGTATTACCTATTAAAATAAAAAGCTATGTACGGTAAAATGAAAGACCATCTCAGCAAAACGCTTGCTGAAATAAAAGAAGCCGGACTCTATAAAGAGGAACGCCTGATTGAGAGTGCACAACAAGCTGCTATCACCGTGAAAGGCAAGGAAGTACTGAACTTCTGCGCCAACAACTATCTGGGATTATCCAATCATCCCCGCCTGATAGCCGCTGCTCAGAACATGATGGAACGTCGCGGCTACGGCATGTCGTCCGTCCGTTTCATCTGTGGCACACAGGACATCCACAAGGAATTGGAAGCTGCCATTTCCGATTACTTCAAGACGGAAGACACCATTCTTTACGCCGCCTGCTTCGATGCCAACGGCGGTGTGTTCGAACCTCTCTTCACCGAAGAGGACGCCATTATCTCCGATTCCTTGAACCATGCTTCCATCATTGACGGCGTGCGCCTCTGCAAAGCCAAACGTTACCGTTATGCCAATGCCGACATGGCAGAACTTGAAAAATGCCTGCAAGAGGCCCAGGCACAACGTTTCCGCATCATCGTAACGGACGGTGTGTTCTCCATGGACGGCAATGTAGCTCCCATGGACAAGATATGTGACCTTGCCGAAAAGTATGATGCACTGGTAATGGTGGACGAATCCCACTCTGCCGGAGTAGTGGGCGCTACGGGACATGGCGTGAGCGAACTGTACAACACCTACGGACGTGTGGACATCTACACCGGTACATTGGGCAAAGCCTTCGGCGGCGCTTTGGGCGGTTTCACCACGGGTCGCAAAGAGATTATCGACCTGTTGCGCCAACGCAGCCGTCCTTATCTCTTCTCCAACTCCCTGGCTCCGGGCATCATCGGTGCAAGCCTTGAAGTATTCAAGATGCTGAAAGAAAGCGACGCCCTGCACGACAAGTTGGTAGAAAACGTAAATTACTTCCGCGACAAGATGACTGCTGCCGGTTTCGACATCAAGCCTACCCAGAGTGCCATTTGCGCAGTAATGCTGTACGACGCCAAACTATCGCAGGTTTATGCAGCCCGCATGCAGGAAGAAGGTATTTATGTAACCGGTTTCTACTACCCCGTTGTACCGAAAGGGCAGGCACGTATCCGTGTACAAATCTCTGCCGGACACAATAAGGAACATCTGGATAAATGTATTGAAGCGTTTATTAAGGTAGGAAAGGAATTGGGAGTGCTGAAATAACTTGATGTTTTTTTAGGCACGGATTACGCGGAATTACACGGAAGAAAGGATAAAGTAAATCCGTGAAATCCGCGTAATCCGTGCCTGAAAATAATAAATGTTTCCGTGTTGCAACACATTCCTATTCTTGCAACATTACCCTATTTTTCATGCAGGCACGGTCATTAGCTCGCGCCCTATTTCACGTATTGTTTCTATTATTTCATCAAAACGTTGTTTAGACGGCTTCTTTGTTCCACTCACATATTGCGCAAACAGACTTTGTGACAAGCCTAACCGACGAGCTACTGCAGAGGCATTCAGTTCAGGATGAGCTATGAATAAGTCATATAAAAGATTTGATTTCTTTTCCCGAAAAAAGCCCTCAAAGCTTAAATCCTCATCCAATTCTCTCCAATGAATACCATATTCACTCACTTCAAAGTTCGCACGCTGTTCAGAAGTAGCAAATTTTAATCTTTAATAATTTGCAAATTCTTCACAAGCTTCCCTACCGTCAATTATACGTATCCATACAGCTGTATCGGTCAACCATACTTTTTCTATTACGTCTTTCATAACTGCTCATCTGGCTTTGTTAAAGAATTTATTCCAATGCTCTGCTATCACTTCTTGATTTTCTTTTTCTTCTCATTACAAATATAGATAATTATTTTATTACCTACCAGAAGAAACACGAAACAATACAATTTCCGGTTTCTAAAACGATAGCTGACAGATAAAAAACGGGTGATAAAGCCCACGCCTTACCACCCGTTACCTTACCGGTTATATTTCTTACTTATTTTCTTTCGCCCAGCTTCGCATCAATAAAGAAGATTCCGGCTGCACCGGCTTTCTTCACCATATCTACGATACCGGCAGCAGTAGCTTCTTCCTCTACCTGCTCGCGAACGAATCCCCACAAGAAGTCTTGGGAAGCCTTATCTTTTTCAGCGGCAGCCACGTCTACAAGAGCGTCGATCATCTTTGATACGCGGCATTCGTGTTCGTAAACCTGTTCGAATACTTCCAACGGAGTACCGAAGTCGTTGGGAACAACGTCAACCTTATCCAGTTTGGCTTTGCCACCACGCTTGATAATATACGATGCCAGCTCACAAGCATGTGCATGTTCTTCAAACGACTGCTTCTTCAACCAGGAAGCCATACCACAATACCCCTCTTTCTCCATATAGAAAGACATTGCCAAATAAAGGTTGGATGACCACATCTCAGCCGTAATCTGCTCGTTAATTGCATTCTGTAATTTTTCTGTTATCATAATTGTATTTATTAAGTAAATTGAAATGATTACAAATATAACAAGAACACATGAATATTGTTTATCCCAATAACATTATTTAGTAAAAAAAGCATAACATAACCTTTCACATATAACAATCGCATTACAATGAAACCGGATTAGGGGGCAGCGGATCTTGCAGAATGGATACAGCATCAAAACAAGGACACACTTTTATCCATTCTTCGGGTTCTATCTCGCCGTTACGATTGAAGTCGGGACTAAGGTCGCGATACCCGCAGAGACGGCTGCCGGGATAATCACGCAGTAACAGCATAACAAGCATACGCAAAGAGTGTTTCTGAAAATCGGTACGAGTATCGGCAGGGTATCCCCGTTCATCCAGCCCACTCTCGCAGCAAATACCTATGCTGTGAGCGTTATAGCCGCGAGCACGCTCCTCGGAATGTTCCAAAGGACGGAGCATCTTTATATCACCGTTCTTGCAGATATAATAGTGATAACCTGCACCGAAGAAGCCCTGGCTCAGGTGGTCTGTTATCAAATCATGTTCGGTATAGCTACGGTCACAGCGGGTAGCGGAACAGTGGATAATGATGAGGTTGGTAAATCTCACGTAACTTAAGTATAAGGTATAAAATATGAAACATAATTAAGCAGACATTGTTTGTACGCCTAAAGCACAGAGAACGGCAGATGCCACTACGATTACGATTTTAAGGAGCTTGTTCCACCAGTTTGATTTTGTTATCATAAGATTTAAATTAAGGGTTTCATTTTTATAAGTTATATTAAAAAACGGACACAAAGGTATACAAAAAAGCGATGTATAATACGTGTCGAATACTCTTCGGGAACAGGCCGCTATCTGCAAGTAAACAAATTTCAGAAAAATGCAGTATATTTATTGCGTGCGGTAATAGCGCACGCAAAGACTGTAAATATTATAAAGCCAACAGATTATGAAAGATTTAACAACCTTTACGCTTTCAGTCATACAGGAACTGGAAGACGAGGGGCGGTTCGGAACCGCCCATGTATACCGCAGCATGCTACGGGCTTTCCAACGGTACTGGGAAAGCGAACATCCAAAAAACGAAATACGCATGCGGAAAGTGTTTGATATCGCCACGATACACAAATTCGAAAGGCACCTGCTGGAGAGGATGCTCAAGCTGAACACCATGTCCACCTACCTGCGCATGTTGCGGGCTGTATACAACCGCGCGCTGCTGGCAGGCCTCACCGACTATGTGCCCGGACTGTTCAAACATGTATATACCGGAACCCG
>NZ_JBCODG010000073.1:0-22905 GCF_040928965.1 Bacteroides sp. 2201st1_D9_2201SCRN_220225
GATTTGAAGAGCGGGGATTTCAATCGTCCTAAGACAACGGGGTGGTTTGTAGACCAGGACTTCATCGCACGCAGCAGTACGGCAAGTTCGGTGGTGGTGCAGGGCGTGAAAGAAGGGGAGCGGCCCGAACTCACTACGATGTGGACAATTCTGGGGTATCCGCCTACCGGAGTGGCAATGCCCGTCTGGGTGAAAGGGGCGGACAAGGCTTTGCCGAGGTTGCTGGTTCGTGATGAAGCAAAGAAGGTTTCTCCTTTGGGCAATTGGTCGGTAATACTGGCAGGGGATGTTTTCTCTTACGGGCAAGGTATGGGCAGCAACCGCTATATGAACTGGGAAAGGCTTTATAATACCGATAAGAACGGCTATATGCAGTTGCTGGCTCCGGTAGAGGATGAGGTGTTCCGGCGCACCGTACCGGTATTGAAAGAGTGGCGCAGGAAAGGGGAAGCGGATGTAAAGGCAATGCAGTCGCTCTATAATGAGCTGGATGCGTTCATTGAAGCCGAATATGCGGAATTATTTGAACTTTAATTACTTATTATTGATTTTATACATGAAACACAAACTGATTATCTGCATTTCCGCTCTTTGTCTGGGGCTTGCCGGAAATGTGCAGGCGCAAAACAAGAAAATGTATCGGAACGGTTGGATCGATTTCAACAAGAACGGGGTGAAGGACATTTATGAAGACCCTTCCCAACCGGTTGAAAAGCGGGTAGCCGACCTGCTCTCCCAAATGTCAGTGGAAGAGAAAACCTGCCAACTGGCAACTCTTTACGGCTACGGACGTGTGTTAAAGGATTCCCTGCCCGTTGCCGGCTGGAAAAACGAAATATGGAAAGACGGCATTGCCAATATCGATGAGATGCTGAACGGCGTGGGAAAGAAGTCTGCGCAGGTTCCCGGTTTATTGTACCCTTTCAGCAATCATGCCGAGGCCGTCAATACCGTGCAACGCTGGTTTGTGGAGGAAACCCGTTTGGGGATTCCCGTTGACTTCACGAATGAGGGGATTCACGGACTGAACCACACCAAAGCCACTCCGTTGCCTGCTCCTATTGCCATCGGAAGCACCTGGAACAAAGAGCTTGTCCGCCGTGCCGGTGTCATAGCCGGACAAGAGGCGAAAGCGTTGGGATATACCAATGTGTATGCTCCCATACTGGATATCGTACGCGACCCGCGTTGGGGACGTACACTGGAGTGTTATGGAGAAGAACCCTATCTGATAGCGGCTTTGGGAACGGAAATGGTGAACGGCATCCAGTCGCAGGGAGTAGCCGCCACCTTGAAGCACTATGCAGTTTACAGCGTGCCCAAAGGCGGGCGTGACGGGAATTGCCGTACCGACCCGCATGTGGCTCCGCGCGAGTTGCACGAACTGTTTCTTTATCCTTTTAAGAAGGTCATTCAGAACTCGCATCCTATGGGAGTGATGAGCAGTTATAACGATTGGGACGGTGTGCCCGTATCCGCCAGCTACTATTTTCTGACGGAATTGCTGCGCGAGGAGTATGGCTTCGACGGCTATGTGGTGAGCGACAGCGAGGCTGTGGAGTTTGTGGAGTCCAAGCATCATGTGGCGGATACCTATGATGAGGCTGTGCGTCAGGTTTTGGAAGCCGGCTTGAATGTGCGTACCCACTTTACTCCGCCTTCCGATTTTATTCTGCCCATCCGCCGGTTGCTGGAAGAAAAGAAGATTTCAATGGCTGTGATAGACAAGCGTGTGTCGGAAGTGCTGCGGGTGAAATTCCGCTTGGGACTGTTCGACCAACCTTATGTAGCCGATACGAAAGCCGCCGACAGAGTAGGCGGGGCAGACCGGAATATGGATTTTGTGAAGCAGATGCAGCAACAGGCACTTGTGCTTCTGAAAAACGAGAATAATATCCTTCCGCTGGATAAACGGCAGATAAAGAAGGTGCTGGTGACCGGCCCGTTGGCTGATGAGGATAACTTTATGACCAGCCGTTACGGCCCTAACGGACTGGAGACGGTTACCGTGCTTGCCGGTTTGCGTAATTATCTGAAAGGCATTGCCGAAGTGGATTATGCCAAAGGCTGTGATATTGTGGATGCAGGTTGGCCTGCCACAGAGATATTGCCTGCGCCCATGAGCGAACAGGAAAAGCAAGGCATTGCCGAAGCCGTAGCAAAAGCCGGTGAAAGTGATGTCATTATTGCCGTGCTTGGCGAGGATGAGTATCGTACGGGAGAGAGCCGTTCGCGTACTTCGCTCGACTTGCCGGGACGCCAGCAGCAATTACTTGAGGCATTGCATGCAACGGGAAAGCCGGTGATACTGGTGCTGATAAACGGGCAGCCGCTCACCGTCAACTGGGCAAATGCTTATATCCCAGCCATCTTGGAGTCGTGGTTTCCTGGTTGTCAGGGGGGAACGGTGATTGCGGAGACTCTGTTTGGCGAGCATAATCCGGGTGGCAAACTGACAGTGACTTTCCCTAAGAGCGTAGGACAGATAGAGCTGAACTTCCCTTTCAAACCCGGTTCGCATGGCGCTCAACCGCATTCCGGTCCAAACGGTTCGGGCGCAACACGCATCATCGGCGAACTGTATCCGTTCGGTTTCGGTCTGAGCTATACGACTTTTGCTTACTCCGATTTGGAAGTCTCTCCGTTGCAACAGCATACGCAGGGCGAATATACGATTAAAGTCAACGTTACGAATACTGGAAAACGTGCGGGTGACGAGGTGGTGCAATTGTATGTACGCGATAAGGTGAGCAGTGTCATTACCTACGATTCGCAGTTGCGCGGTTTTGAGAGGGTATCCTTGCAACCGGGTGAAACCAGGCAGGTCACTTTCTCCTTGAAGCCGGAAGACTTGCAGATTCTGGACCGCAATATGAACTGGACAGTGGAGCCGGGCGAGTTTGAGGTTATGATAGGCGCATCCAGCCAGGACATAAGGCTGAAAAAGACAATAACGGCTTTGCCTTGACGATAGCCGGGTGCAAAGGCTCGGAAAGGTTTTAGGGGCTGTGCCGGTTGCGGGCAGGTTTACGATAGCTGGGAACGGAGATATGCAAGTATCTCCGTTTCTTGTTCCGGATGGAACCAGCGTATCTCTTCGTCCCTCTTGAACCACGTCATCTGCTTACGGGAGTAGATGCGTGAATTCTGCTGGATTTTCTCAATGGCAAAAGGCAGTGTCCATTCACCGTCCAGATAGTTGAAGATTTCCTTGTAGCCTACGGTGTTCAGTGAATTGAGTGCACGGTGAGGGTAGACACTGCGGGCTTCCTCTACCAGTCCGTCCGTTATCATCTGTTCTACGCGTTGGTTGATACGGGCATATAATTCTTCACGGTCACGGGTGAGTCCTATTTTGATGATGCGGAAGGGGCGTTCTTTCTTTTGCTGTGTGCGGAAAGAGGTGTAGGTCTTGCCAGTCATATAACAGATTTCCAGTGCGTGGATTACCCGTTTGTGGTTCTTCAGGTCTACGATTTTGTAATATTCCGGGTCCAGCAGTTTCAGTTCGGCACAGAGGTGCTCCAAACCTTCCGTTTCGTATTTGTGCAGCATAAGCCGGCGGGTTTCGGCATCTACGGTAGGAATGTCGTCAATGCCTTTGCATACGGCATCTACGTACATCATGGAGCCGCCGGTCAGGAGTACGACCTCGTGCTGGGTATAGAGTTGCTCAAGAAGTTGCAGTACTTCGGCTTCATATTGGGCGGCACTGTAATAGTCGGTCAGTTGCAGTGTGCCTACAAAGTAATGCCGTACCCGTTGCAGTTGTTCCGGGGTAGGGGCGGCCGTACCGATTTTCAAATCGGCATAAAGCTGTCGTGAATCGGCGGAAATGATACATGTTCCGAAGTGTTCCGCCAGTCGGAGACTGAGTTCTGTCTTTCCTACTCCCGTGGGGCCTATAAGTACTATCAATGTTTTCATGAGATTGCAACAAAATAATTCGGGCGAAAAACAATTGCATCCTTTGAAACGAATGTATCCTCAAGGGAAGTCTCGTTGTCATTGGAGCAGGTGCTATTCGCCCGAACCGGTTTATCAGAATTTGTCGTCTTCGTAAGCAATACCTGCGGCTCCATCGTCCAAACCGCCGAATCCTTCTTTATCGAAGTCTTCCATGTCGAAGTCCTGGTCGCCGTAGAAACTTTCGTCCAAGTCGAGCGAGCCGCTGGCAGCAGCCATTTCTTCAAAGTCAACGGTCTGCTTGGGAGCCTCTCCGGCTTTCTTGGTGCATTTTGCTCCGGTCATATTCTTGCCGGTAATGATTTCGGAGAGTTCGATGAAGAAACAACGTTCTGTCATGTAGTCGAACACGTACAGAAGTTTCTGCTTTTCGTCCTCTACCAATTCGCTGACCTGAGTGTCTTTCATCACCCAACTGTCTATTTCCGGATTGTCGTCCATTTCTTCGAGGGTAACTTCTTTTTCCTTTTCCCAATCATCGTCGCAGATGAAGAAAGAGGTCATCTGGTCGTCGGTATAACCTACTGATTTCACGATGGCTTCATGAAAATCATAGAACGTGGCTTCCGGGTCAATCTGTATTTCTCTGATGAAGTCGTCCGCTTCATCGGAGATGAGGGTAAATCTATATATCATATTATTAACTTTTTATTTGCTTGCAGGAATAATGCCGCGAGCCGATTCGCGTATAAAGTTTACAATATAGCTGATTTCTGGGGTCATTTCCATTTCATTCTCAATCTTTTTCAAAGCTTCCGTATTGTTCAGTCCACTTTGATAGATAATGCGGTAGGCGTTGTGAATGGCCTCGATGGTTTCGTTGGAGAAACCGCGACGGCGCAGTCCCACGATGTTGATGCCTGCATAGCAGATGGGCTCCCGTCCGGCTATGATGTACGGCGGTATGTCTTTGCTGAAGCGGCATCCGCCCTGTATCATGCCGAATCCGCCTACGTGGCAGAACTGGTGCATCAGTACGTTGGCGCTGATGATGGAATTGTCGTCTATGACAATCTCGCCTGCCATTTTTGTGGAATTGCCGATGATGCAACCGTTGCCGATAAAGGCATCGTGTGCAACATGTACACCTTCCATCAGCAGGTTGTTGCTGCCAACGATTGTCTTTCCTTTGGCAGCTGTACCCCGGTTGATTGTCACGTTCTCGCGGATGGTATTATTATTGCCTATCTCGGCGGTAGTCTCTTCTCCCCGGAATTTCAGGTCTTGCGGGATAGCACCGATTACAGCTCCGGGAAAGATTGTATTCCCGTTGCCGATGCGTGAACCGTACAGAATGTTGGCATTCGCCATAATCTTATTGTTATCGCCGATTACCACATTCTTGTCGATGAAAACAAAAGGAGCAATCTCTACGTTTTCCCCGATTTTCGCTTCGGGATGAATATACGCTAAGGGACTTATCATAATTAATTTACTTGTTTTTTACTATTTGAGCCATAAATTCAGCCTCACACACTACCTTTTCGCCTACAAATACATAGCCTTTCATAGTAGAGATACCCCGGCGGATAGGAGCCAGCAGTTCGACACGGAAAATCAAAGTATCTCCCGGCACTACTTTCTGGCGGAACTTGACGCCGTCTATCTTCATAAAGTAGGTGGAATAGCGTTCGGGTTCGTCTACGGAGTTCAGAACAAGTAAACCGCCTGTCTGCGCCATGGCCTCTACCTGCAATACGCCCGGCATGACGGGTTCTTGCGGGAAGTGTCCCTGGAAGAAAGGTTCGTTGGCTGTTACGTTCTTGACACCTACGATGTAGTTGGCACCTATCTCAATTACTTTATCTACCAGTTGGAACGGATAGCGGTGCGGCAACAGTTCACGGATGCGGTTTACATCCATAATGGGTTCGCGGTTGCAGTCGTAAGTAGGGGCCTGTATCTCGTGCAGACGGATTTCCTTACGCATCTGGCGGGCAAACTTGTTGTTGATGGTATGTCCCGGACGTGTGGCAATGATACGTCCCTTGATGGGCTTGCCAATCAGAGCCAGGTCGCCGATAACGTCCAGCAGTTTGTGGCGGGCGCATTCGTTGGGCCATACCAGCGGTTTGTGGTTGATGTAACCCAACTGTTTGGCGTCCATGTGAGGCACGCCCATTACGTCGGCAAGCTTGTCATAGGCATTCTGCGGCATTTCACGTTCATAGATAACAATGGCGTTGTCCAGGTCGCCGCCTTTGATAAGTCCGGCTTGCAACAGCGGTTCTATCTCACGTACAAATACGAAAGTGCGGCTGGCTGCTACTTCATCCTTGAACTTTGCCATATCTTCCAATGTGGCAAACTGGTTGGGGATGATGGTCGAGTCGTAGGATACCAGTACGTTCAGACTGAAGTTTTCATCGGGCAATACGATGATGGATGAGCCGGTGGCATCGTCACGGAATTCAATCTTGGATTTGATGATATAGAAATCCTTTACGGCACTTTGTTCCACCGTACCTACACGTTCTATTTCGTTGACATAATATTGGGCACTTCCATCCAGGATAGGAAATTCCGGACCGTTCACCTGAATAAGGCAGTTATCTATGCCCAAAGCGTAAAGCGCAGCCATGCCGTGCTCTACGGTACTTATCTTAACCCCGTTTTTGGAAAGCACGGTGCCGCGTGTCGTTTCGGTCACGTTATCGGCAACAGCGTCAATGATAGGCTGACCTTCCAGGTCGGTACGCTGAATCTTATATCCGTGATTGTCCGGAGCAGGGTTGAAAGTAACGGTCAGATCAAGTCCAGTGTGAAGACCTTTCCCACTGAGTGAAAAGCTGTCTTTCAGAGTCTTTTGTTTCAACATTGGTTACTTATTTAATTGTTTTTTTAATTCATCGAGTTCTTTGCGGAGCGCATTCAACTCAAAGTACATATCCGGCAGCTTGCGGAATACGGACTGTGACTTGAAGTAGGGCTTCACTTCCATAGGCGGCGTACCTATTAATACACTGCCTTCTTTAATACTGCTGGGAACACCGGATTGTGCGCCAAGGTTCACTTTGTTTCCGATGTGGATGTGTCCGGCTATACCCACCTGACCGCCAAACATACACCATTCGCCTACTTTGGTGGAACCGGCTATGCCCACTTGGGCCGCCATTACCGTATGCGAACCGATTTCATCATTATGTGCCACCTGCACCAGATTATCCAGTTTTACACCGCTGTGAACGATAGTCGCTCCCATCGTGGCACGGTCTACACATGTATTGGCGCCGATTTCCACATTGTCTTCCAATAGGGTGATTCCGATTTGGGGAATCTTTTCATACCCTTCGGGAGTGGGGGCGAAACCGAAACCGTCTGCACCGATTACACAGCCGGCATGCAGGATGCAACGGTTGCCTACGCGACAATCGTGGTAGATTGTTGCATTTGCGTAAATAATGCAATCATTGCCTACTTTAGCACCGCTTCCGATAGTGGCATGCGGATGAATTACCGTATTGTCGCCCACTTCTGCATGGTCTCCTACATAAGCAAAAGGCGCAATGTAAACATCTTTGCCTATTTTGGCAGTTTCGGCAACGTATGCGCGCGGGTCGATGCCGGTGCGTTTCGGTTTGCTCTGTTCATACAGGTTTAATAATTTGGCAAGGCTTTCGTAGGCATTGTCTACCTTAATCATGGTAGCTTTTACTTCCTGTTCGGGAGTGAAATCCTTATTAACCAAAACAATACTCGATTGGGTTTCATACAGATAAGGTATGTATTTAGGGTTGGATAAGAAAGAGATTGCCCCCGGTATTCCTTCTTCAATCTTGGCGAAGGTATGCACGGTTGCATTCTCGTCTCCTACGATTTCTCCTTGTATAAATGTTGCAATTTGTTTAGCAGAGAACTCCATGTTTTATTGTTGTTAGATGGTTTCAAAACACAAATAACGGACTTTTTTTTTATATATCCTTGTCCTGCGGTGAATATTTTATACTTATCTATGCAAACGTTGATAACATAAGTAGTACTTTTTTACTTTTTTTGAGAGTAGGGAGATGTTGAGCATGTCCGATGCTTCGGCTATGTTTTTAATGGAGCCGTCGTTGTACAGGATGTCGATGCTGTCGTCTGCCGGGTCGTACATATTCTTCTCAATGCTTGGGGTAGAGATAAAATAACCGGCTTCGGAAAGAGGGATGTCCAGCTGTTTGCCGATTTGCCGGGTGATTTCTTCTTTACGCTCCTCGCTGAAAGGTTCGGTGGAGATTTCCACTTTGAATATGTTACGGTTAACCATGCCCATACTTAGTGTGGAAAGCACCCTGTCCGGATGTGTGCTCCATACTTTCAGGGCAGTCCAAAGATCGTTGTCGTCCAGTTGGATAAAGTTTTCCAGGCAGTCCGGGTTATTGTAGAATATTTCCCGGTTGATATCATTGTATAAAAAGAATTTCAGTGCGGGCGGGGCAAACAAGTCCACGCCTTTGCCGGCTAACTCCTTGGCACGCAGCAGGGTGCTGATGAGCATCTTTTCGTAGGCAACCGATGTCTTATGCAGATATACCTGCCAGTACATCAGGCGGCGTGCAGTGAGGAAGTTTTCGATAGAGTAGATTCCTTTGGATTCTACGACCAGATGGTCGTCTTTTACATCGAGCATCTTGATGATGCGCGCCGAACCTATGTTACCTTCCGTCACTCCGGTATAGAAGCTGTCGCGGCGCAGGTAGTCGAGGCGGTCCATGTCCAGTTGTCCGCTTACCAGCTGGTGGAGGAAACGCTTGGGATATTCGTCCTTGAATATTTGGATGGCAAGTGTCAGTTGCCCGTTTATTTCTTTGTTGATGCGTTCCATGAGCATCAGGGAAATGTCTTCGTGCGAGACACCTTTTACAATAGTATCTTCAAGCACGTGCGAGAACGGACCGTGCCCGATGTCGTGCATGAGGATAGCCGCCTGTACGGCTTCCGCTTCACTGTCGAAAATGAAGTTTCCCTTGGCGGTAAGTTGCTGGATAGCTTCACTCATAAGGTAGAATGCCCCCAGTGAGTGCTGGAACCGGGTATGCTGTGCGCCGGGATACACCACGGACGATAATCCCAATTGTTTGATACGGGTGAGGCGTTGCAAAAGGGGATGTCGTACAAGGTCGTACAGCAGTCCTTTGGGTATGTTGATGAATCCGAACACCGGATCGTTGATGATTTTACGTTCGTAAGGCATAGCTAAGTATTTGAGGACAAAGGTAATTTGTTTTTAGGAGATGACAAAATATGATGCTATACAAGGAAGTTCATCACCAGTCGTGTTGAGATGATAACCTCTAAGTTGTAAATCGCAGTAGGTTTATATTTTGAGATAGTATTATGCAAAATTTGCATATTACTGTCTCTGTCAAGTTCTCCTTCTTTGAAAACATTTGCAATGTGGCGGGCTATGACAGATTGGTCCTTTTGAAACCTTCGAGCATATCGTGCAGGATTATCATGTATTGATACGAACCGGGCAGAATCAGGCGAACAATTACCCATTTCGCCGATTCTGCCCGGTTATGTTTAAAATAAGTTTTTATTTGCTTCTCAGAGTATTGCTTTCAGCTGTTCCGCCATCTGAGCCTGTACTTCCTGTGCGGCTTTGCGTGCAGCGGCTGCGAAATTTTCGGTCTTGTCTACATAGATGATACCGCGGCTGGAGTTAACAATCAGCCCGCAAGTCTTGTTCATGCCGTACTTGCAGACCTCTTCCAATGAACCGCCTTGTGCACCTACGCCGGGCACTAAAAGGAAGTGGTTGGGAACAATCTTACGAATATCTTCGAAAGCACGTCCTTGGGTGGCGCCTACCACGTACATCATTTGCTCGTCGTTTGCCCATTCCTGTGACTTGCGCAATACTTTTTCGAAGAGACGTTCACCGTTTTTGTCTTCCGTCAGTTGGAAGTCGTGCGAACCTTTGTTGCTGGTCAGTGCGAGCAGGATAACCCATTTGCCTTCGTAGGTGAGGAATGGAGTAACGCTGTCTTCGCCCATATAAGGAGCTACGGTTACCGAGTCTATGTCCAGTTCTTCAAAGAAAGTACGTGCATACATGGCAGAGGTATTACCGATGTCGCCGCGTTTGGCATCGGCGATGATAAACTGGTCGGGATAGTTCTGCTTGATGTAGTTCACGGTCTTTTCAAAGGCAATCCAGCCTTTTACTCCCATGCTCTCATAGAAAGCGAGATTCGGTTTGTAGGCGATACACAGGTCGGCTGTTGCATCGATAATCGCTTTGTTGAAGGCAAAGATGGGGTCTTCTTCTTTCAGCAGATGTTCCGGAATCTTTTTGATATCCGTGTCCAGACCTACGCATAGAAATGATTTCTTGCGTTTGATATTCTCAAAGAGTTGTTGTTTGTTCATATCGCAATTTGTTGGTTTAATGGTTTTACTTTTTAAATAAATATCCTTTGATGCTCATTCTTACATCTTCGTCACTGTTCTTTTCATAATGGATATCGAATGCAGTCAGCATGAACAGGTTCTTGGAAGAATTGCATCGGAAAGAGGTAGGCGGTATATGACCGTGCTTGCTGTTCTTTTCCAACATTTCCAATGTGCTGAGTTCGATATATGCGCTATCGTTCAGATTGTCCGTCCGGGTATCGAGTGAAACGGGCAATATTCCATTTTCAAGATATTGGCGGGGGATGGTAAGAAAGCGGCTTGATATACCGTCGCTGGGTATGGTGATAAACCGCGTGTAGCCTTTGGGAACACTGATGTTCGTTTGACTGTCGATTGCTCCGCTATAGGTAACCTTGCCGTTATCAGTGCCGGCAGGCGCCGCATTTGTTTCAATATCCGCTGCCACGGAATAGAGGTTGTAGGTTACGTTTCTGTCTATCAGATGAGTGACGCTCTCCGTGCCGAACCAGCTGTTCAGGTATCTGAATTTACTGTTTATCCGTATCGCCTGCTTTTCCGGCAGCGAGTACATCCATTCCTCATATTGTTGTAGCGAGAGAGGGGCTTTTGCCCGGCAACTGCGTTGCATCTCGGCTTTGATTTCGTTAAGAATGACATTCTTTGTAATGCCGGCATAGTTGACGGGCAATGCCGACGTCAGCAAAAAGATGATGGCAAACGAAATGGGTATCCAGTTGATACGCCGTGCCTTGATGGCGAACAACCCGATACAGACAAAATAGAACCAGCCGTTGAGTGTGGCGAGATAGAGCCGGTTAACGGTAATGCCGTAATCATTAAACCGTCGCACGATGCCTATGGTCATCAGCAACAGCAGAGGCAGTATCAGTACGGGCATCCAGCGGGCAATCCAGTTGTCAAACCGTTTGTTATTTTCAAGGCGTGCGGGATACAGACCGAATTGAATGGCGATGCACACCGTCATTAATGCTACGATGAGCCATGACACCCAGCCTGTGGGCAGTTCCCAACTGACAAGGATGCGGGCGGCATATATGTAAAGCACTGTCAGATATCCGGCTGTAAGCGGAAGGAACAGGTAGTGTATGATGCCGTTCAGGAATTCGGATGAGTGGGGTTCGCGGTTGTGTTTGTCCTCTCCCTGCGGCAACAATCCGAGAAACAGTATCAAAGCGAGCGTTATGCTGCACAGATAATAGATATAGGCATAGCACTTTCCGCTGAAATGGATGTCGAACAGCTGGTGCAGTGAGAACAACAGCAGACTGATGCCTGCCCATAGGATGAGGCCTATGATTTGTGTGACAGCGAACGAAGAAACGGCGTTCAGTGCAAAATTCCAACTGGCAATGTCATTCTTCTCGCGCAGGAACGAGAGGAAGAATGTGGAAAGCCCTATGGTGAGAATGGCCGCCGTGTGGGCGATGCCGATTTCAATCCATGAACTCTCTGTACCGAGATAACGGTAGAGCAGGAAAGCATCGGCTATGAGCAGGGCGTGTGCGGCAAGTTGTATGCCTGTCTTCCACATCCGGCTTTTTACTTCTTCGCTCCACAGATGAAGCGTGAGCGAAAGCAGGATGCCTACCGACAGGTAGTAGCCGGTTATAAACAGCAACCGTTCTTCGCCTGTCCAGCTTATTGATGTCAGATGAATGAGATAGGCAGTGAATGCAAAGATAAAGGCTACCGTAACCGGGAAGCGCTTCAGGCAGTTCTGAAACGCTTCGGTAACCGTGTGAAACGCTTTCTCTACTGATAGCCCTTTCATAACTACAATTCGCTTTCTTTCAGTCGCTCTGCATTTTCCGCAACAATCAGATGGTCGATGCAATCCTGAATATCACCGTCCATAAAGGCGGCAAGGTTATAAATGGTATAGTTGATGCGGTGGTCGGTAATACGTCCCTGCGGATAGTTGTAGGTACGTATCTTTGCCGAGCGGTCACCGGTAGAGACCATTGTCTTGCGCTTGGAAGCGATGTCGTCGATGTATTTCTGGTGCTCTTTGTCGTATATAAAGGTACGCAGGCGCGACAGGGCGCGTTCTTTGTTCTTCGGCTGGTCGCGCGTTTCGGTACATTCGATGAGAATTTCCTCTACGACACCCGTATTCGGGTTCTTCCAGTTATAGCGCAGGCGTACGCCGGATTCCACCTTATTTACGTTCTGACCGCCCGCACCGCCGCTTCGGAAGGTATCCCATTTGATTTCTCCCTCGTTGATGACTACATCGAACTCTTCGGCTTCGGGCAGTACCGCCACGGATGCGGCGGATGTGTGTACACGTCCCTGCGTTTCGGTGGCAGGCACGCGTTGTACGCGATGTACGCCCGATTCATATTTCAGCGTGCCATATACGTTGTCTCCCGTTACGGAGCAGATGATTTCCTTGAAACCGCCGGCTGCGCCTTCGTTGGCGCTGGATATATCCAGTCTCCAGCCTTTAGCCTCACAATACTTGGTGTACATGCGGAAGAGGTCGCCTGCAAAAATGGCGGCTTCGTCTCCACCTGCACCACCGCGGATTTCGAGAATGGCGTTGCGGCTGTCCTGCGGGTCGGCGGGGACAAGCAGGAGCTTTATCTCTTCTTCCAGTTCAGGCTGGCGTGCCTGGCAGGCATCAAGTTCTTCGCGTGCCATTTCACGCATCTCGGCGTCGGTTTCGTTGGCGATGATTTCTTTGGCTTCCTCGATGCCGTTCAGTACCTGCATGTACTCTTTGCGGGCATTCATCAGGTCGCCCAGTTCTTTGTACTCTTTGGTGAGTTTGACGTAGCGCTTCTGGTCGGCAATCACCGCCGGGTCGGTAATCAGTGTGGACACTTCTTCGAAGCGGGCAACGAGGCCTTCCAGTTTCTCTAATATGGTGTTGTTATCTGCCATTTAATTAAAGTGGTAATGTTATGAGATGACAAGTCGGCATTAATATCTGAACTCTCCGAATTCACTCTTGATAATCAGTTCTTTCTTATCGCTCTCTTCGACACGTCCTACAATCTGTGCATCGATGTTGAAGCTTTTGCTGATGGCAATCACTTCTTCCGCATGCTCGGGAGAAAGATATACTTCCAGACGGTGTCCCATATTGAATACCTTGTACATTTCGCTCCAGTCCGTATCGCTTTGCTCCTTGATGGTCTTAAACAACGGCGGAACGGGGAAAAGGTTGTCTTTGACAACGCGGCAGTTATCTCCGACAAAGTGCAGCACTTTGGTCTGCGCACCGCCGGAGCAGTGTACCATACCGTGAATTTCGGGACGGAGCGCATCGAGCAGTTTCTTAACCACCGGCGCATATGTACGGGTGGGAGAGAGCACCAGCTTTCCGGCATCCAGCGGACTGCCTTCCACGCTGTCTGTCAGTTTCAGCTTTCCGCTGTATACCAATTCGTCGGGTACGGCTTTGTCATAGCTTTCCGGATATTTCTCCGCCAGATATTTGGCGAATACGTCGTGGCGGGCGCTGGTAAGTCCGTTGCTACCCATACCGCCGTTATACTCTTTCTCGTAAGTGGCTTGTCCGCAAGAGGAGAGACCTACAATCACGTCTCCCGGACGGATATTGGCATTGTCGATAACATCCGAACGCTTCATGCGGCAGGTTACCGTAGAGTCAACGATGATGGTACGCACCAGGTCGCCCACATCGGCGGTCTCGCCACCGGTGGCATATACGCCTACGCCCATTTCGCGGAGTTCGGCAAGCAGTTCGTCCGTACCGTTGATGATGGCGGAAATCACTTCTCCGGGCACAAGCAACTTGTTGCGTCCGATGGTGCTCGATACCAGGATATTGTCCACAGCACCTACACAGAGCAGGTCGTCGATGTTCATAATCAGCGCATCCTGTGCGATGCCTTTCCAGACGGAGAGGTCGCCTGTCTCTTTCCAGTACATGTAGGCCAGACTGGATTTTGTTCCTGCGCCGTCTGCGTGCATGATATTACAATACTCAGGGTCACCACCCAGGATATCGGGGATGATTTTGCAGAAAGCCTGCGGGAATATACCTTTGTCGATGTTCTTAATGGCGTTGTGCACATCTTCTTTGGATGCGCTGACGCCCCTCATCATATATCGTTGATTACTCATGGGATAATAAGTTTGTTCAATTGAGCACAAAAGTAGTGATTATTTCGCTTATAGCCTTAGCTTTGCGTAAAAAATATCCCCTCATCCGGCATCGTACTTGCAAGTCTGTGCGGGTGCGACACCGGATGAGGGGATGTTTGATATTCAATTCCGTCTCTTTAGAACTCCACCTTAGGTGCTTGTTCGCTTCCTTCGGCGGCTTCAAAGTAGGCACGCTTCTCAAAGCCGAAAAGACCGGCAAGAATGTTTTTGGGGAAGCGGCGGATTGCCGTATTAAAATTCTTCGCCGCATTGTTGAAGTTGGTACGTGCCACGTTGATGCGGTTTTCCGTACCTTCCAACTGGGCTTGGAGCTCCAGGAAGTTCTGGTTGGCTTTCAGGTCGGGATAGTTTTCGGTAATGGCGAGCAGCTTGCCGAGAGCGGAAGTAACCGCGCCCTGTGCCTTTTGGTATTCGGCCAGCTTTTCCGGTGTCAGGTCGTTGGCGTCTACGGTCATCTGGGTGGCCTTGCTACGGGCTTCTACCACACTTTCCAGCGTTTCCTTTTCGTGAGAGGCATATCCTTTGACTGTGTTTACGAGATTCGGTATCAGGTCGGCACGACGTTGATATTGTGTTTCTACGTTAGACCATTGCCCGCTGACGTTTTCGTCCATGGTAACGAGTCCGTTATAACCGCTGACTCCCCAAATGGCGAGAAGGGCTACGACAACAATGATGATAATGGTTGATTTTTTCATACTTCTTTTTTTGTTATTAATGATGCAATCTGAATTGGTTTGTTACAGGAGACGCCCGGCCGTTCCGCTCAGAACCGTGAACCGGCTCCGCCGCCACCGCCCATGCCACCTCCGAAGCTGCCGCCGCTGAATCCTCCGCCACTGCTGCCGAAACCGCCGCCTCCGAAAATGACAGGACCGCCGCCACCTCCGCCCCGATAGTTCTCATCGTAAGACTGCTGGCGGCGTACTACCTTATGTCCGCAATTGCGGCAGGTGTAGGTGACATCTTCCGTCCGTACTCCGTTGCGGCGTGAGATAAGCACGCTGTTGCTCCGTTGCAGCTTATGCTGGCCGCATTGCGGGCATTTGCTTGCAGCGCGTGTTTTCAGTATTCCTGCCGCGATGGCGATGGCAAAGAACCCTGCAACGGCCAGAATCAATCCTATCGGAGAGCCGCCGTCACTTTCGTCCGGGTCGTTTACCATACTTCCGTCAAGACGGGCGCATACGGCACGAACGCCGGCCACCATACCGGCGTCCCAGTTACCGTCTTTCAGGTAAGGAATCATGTCCCGCGTTTGAATGCGTTTGCAAATGGCATCGGGCAGGTCTCCTTCCAGTCCGTATCCGGTATAGAACTGAATACAGCGCTGGTCGGTTACCAGCAGGATAACCAGTCCGTTATTCTTTCCTTTCTTGCCAACGCCCCATTCGTTGAGCAACCGGTGCGAGAAGTCGAAACAGTCCTCACTGCCGATGGACGGAACAACCGCCACTACGGTTTCAATGCCGGTTTGCTGTTCCAAGGCATAGAGCATGCGGTCTATTTCGTCGCATGCCGGGGCGGAAAGGATACCGGCGGGGTTGCAAACGTAGCGTGTCTTGTCCTGAAGATGTACTTTAGGAATGTTTCCGGTGGTGTAAATCTCTTGTGCCTGCAGGGAAACAAGCATGCACAAGAGGAATGCTATGGAGATAAATCGTTTCATACTTATTGTATTTGTAGGGGCTAAGGTAGGAAAAATCACGTCAACGTATGTATTTCCCTACGAATTTCTTTACATGCTCCGTATATTCCTGCGGATAGTCCTTGTAGGACATGGCATGTGCGGAACCCGGAACAATCCACAGCTCTTTCGGTTCCGGCTTGGCTTCGTAAAGAGGGTAGACCATCCATGTAGGCACATAGGAGTCCGCATCGCCGTGTATAAAGAGCATGGGCAAGGTACACTTCCTGACCTGCTCCAAAGCCGAAGCTTCACGGAAATCCCATCCGTACTCTTGCTCGCAAAGCCGGCTTGCCACATGCAGCAGCGGGAAAGCGGGCAAGCCGTATTGTGCTTTCAGTTCGCCCCGGAATTCATCCCATACGCTGGTATAGCCGCAGTCCTCGACGAAACATTTGATGAACGGTTGCTGGTGTATTCCATGTTCCACTTCGCCGGACACCATCATGGTGGTGGCAGCTCCCATCGAGATGCCGTGTACTACCATTTCCGTACCGCTGCTGCGCATACGGGTGCTGTCGCCTGCGGTCACCGTTTCATTGTTCCTGCCGAAAAGCTCGTCGGCGGTTGCGGTCCATTGCAGTACGTCGAGACGGTCGAGCCAGCCCATTTGTATCTCGGCACCCTCGCTTGCACCATGACCGTGCAGGTCGGGCAGAAGGATGTTGTACTTCAGTTGCCGGTTGTACAGGTAGCCGATGTTGAGCATGCGGATGGAGTTGTCGGTATAGCCGTGCACAATGACGGCCGTTTTACGGGTGGGTTCGGCAGCGGCTACATACAGCGCATGCAGGGTTTCACCCCGGTCATTCTTTATATAGAGGTCGCGTAGTGCCCCTGCCGTCTGCAGGCTGTCCACCCACGGCTTCAGCTCGGGATATTGCCCGAACATGTATTCGTAGGAAGCCTGGCTGTTGCGGGAGCGTGTAACCAGTTCATCCGGGTTCAGCGCATGCCCCAGCATATAGTATCCGCCGCACAACAGGGCGGTACAAAGCGCAGCGAGACCTATGAATGAATATTTCAGTATTTTTTTCATGTTACTTGTTCCAAATTTCCCATGCGGCAAAGGCTTGCAGCAGCAACATTTCAAGTCCGTTCTTGGTGACGGCTCCCTGCGCTTTGCCTTTCTTCATGAAGAGTGTTTCATTTGGATTATACAACAAATCGTAGAGCAAATGGTTGGGAGTAAGCAGTTCGTAGGGTATGTCCGGGCAGAAATCCACTTTGGGGAACATGCCCACGGGCGTACAGTTTACGATGACCGTATGTCCGGCCATGATTTCGGGAGTCAGCTCCCCGTAGGTCAGGAACTTGTCGTCCTTTTTGGTACGTGACACGAAAGTGCTTTCTATTCCTAAATTCTCCAGGCCGCGATATACGGCTTTGGATGCACCGCCTGTGCCCAGGATAAGCGCTTTCTTGTGCTGGGGTTGCAGCAGGGGTTCGATGGATTGCGTAAATCCGATGATGTCCGAGTTGCAGCCTATCAGCTTGATTTTGCCTTTGGGAAGGCGGACAATCTTGATAACGTTGACCGCACCAATCTTGGCGGTGTCCTTATCCAGTTCGTCGAGGTAGGGTATAACCTGTTCTTTATAGGGAATGGTTACATTGAGTCCACAGAGATTGGGGTTTTCTTCAATCACTTCCATGAAGTCTTCGATGCGGGGAATCTCGAAGTTCACATATTCGGCGTCAATGTTCTCTGCTTTAAATTTCTCGTTGAAGTAGCCGATGGAGAACGAATGTTTCAGCGGGTAACCGATTAAACCGTATTTCTGCATATCCAAAATGTGTTAAAGGGAGAATATAAGTGACTATTTCTTAGCAATGTATAAGGTGCATATTCCGAAAGTCAATCGCTTGAAGCGTACCTCGCTGAACCCTGCCTTGCGGATTACTCCCTGCATGATTTCGCCTTGCGGAAAGGCGCGGATGCTTTGGGGCAGATAGGTGTAGGCGCTGTTGTCTTTCGAAATGAACTTGCCGAGCAGCGGGATGACGGCTTTGGAGTAGACGGTAAAGAGTTGTTTCATCGGGAAGCGGTCCGGCGTGGAGAGCTCCAGAATGACGAGATGTCCGCCGGGTACGAGTACGCGGCACATTTCGGACAATCCTTTATCCAGTCCGTCAAAGTTACGGATGCCGAACGCCACGGTCACGGCATCGAAGCTTTCATCGACAAACGAGAGAGAGGTGCAGTCCTCCCGGACAAAGGAAATCCTGTCCGAGAGGTGCGCCTGTTTTACTTTTTCACGTCCCACATTCATCATGCCTTCGGATATGTCGGTCCCGATGAGCATATCGGGCTGCAATTCGCGGCAGGCAAGTATGGCAAAGTCTCCGGTTCCGGTCGCTACGTCCATGATGCGCCGGGGGCTGAAAGGGCGGAGCGTGTCAATCGCCTTCTTGCGCCAGCTGCGGTCTATGCCCATCGACAGGGTATGGTTCAGCTTGTCGTAAGCGGGGGCGATGTTGTCGAACATCTCTTCAACCTGTTCGCTCTTCTTGCCGTCGTTGCCGTAAGGCTTGATGTGTTCTTGGGGGTAGTCCATCCGTCAATCGTTACTTTAAGTACTCCGTTACGTTCTTTTCAATACGTTCGGCGATGTTGCTTGTGTCCTCTTTAACGAACTTCTCGCCGGTGATGTGCTCGTACAGCTCGATGTAACGTTCGCTGATGGAAGTCACGATTTCGTCGGTCATTTCCGGAACCTGCTGTCCCTCTTTGCCCTGGAAACCGTTGTCCATTAGCCATTCGCGCACGAATTCCTTTGAAAGCTGCTTTTGCGGTTCGCCTTTGGCAAAGCGTTCTTCGTAGCCTTCGGAGTAGAAATAGCGGCTGGAGTCCGGTGTGTGGATTTCGTCCATCAGGTAGATAGTGCCGTTGTGCTTGCCGAATTCGTACTTGGTGTCGACGAGAATCAGGCCGCGTTCTGCAGCGATTTCCGTACCGCGTTTGAAGAGCGCCATTGTATATTTCTCCAGAATTGCATACTCTTCGGGAGTGGCCAGGCCTTTGGCAAGAATCTCCTCTTTGGAGATGTCGGCGTCATGCTCGCCGATTTCGGCTTTTGTGGTCGGGGTGATGATGGGTTCGGGGAATTTCTGGTTCTCCTTCATGCCTTCGGGCAGCTTTACGCCGCAGATTTCGCGGACACCGCTCTTGTAGGCGCGCCATGCACTGCCGCAGAGATAGCCGCGTACAATCATCTCAACCGGGAAGCCTTCGCACATTACGCCCACGGTTACCATAGGGTCGGGGGTGGCTGTTTTCCAGTTGGGGCAGATGTCGGTGGTGGCATCGAGGAACTTGGCTGCAATCTGGTTCAGCATCTGTCCTTTGAAAGGAATACCTTTCGGCAATACTACGTCGAAGGCTGAAATGCGGTCGGTAGCGACCATAACTAACTTTTCGCCATTGATGTTGTACACATCGCGCACTTTTCCATGATAGACACTTTGCTGTCCGGGAAAGTTGAAATCTGTTGCTGTTAATGCATTCATTTTAGTGATATTTATGAGTTGGATATTTACTGTCTAAGCCGGGAGTTGCTGTCCGGCGGCTTGTTCTGCTTTCCGTTTCTCCCGTTCGGCTTTCGCTTCTTTGTCAAACTTTTCGTAGGCTTCCACAATCTGAGTAACCAGTTTGTGGCGTACAATATCTTTTTTGTTCAGCTCGATGAAGCTGATTCCTTTCACGCCCTTCAGGATGCGGAGCGCTTGCACCAGTCCGGAAGTCTGTGACTGGGGAAGGTCGATTTGCGTCATATCCCCCGTTACAATCATTTTGGTATTCATGCCCATACGGGTGAGGAACATCTTTATCTGTTGGGTGGTGGTGTTCTGCGCTTCATCCAGAATCACTACGGCATCGTTCAGCGTGCGTCCGCGCATGAAAGCGAGGGGAGCAATCTGAATGATGTTCAGCTCCATGTACTCTTTCAGTTTGGCGGCGGGAACCATGTCCTGCAAGGCGTCGTAAAGCGGTTGCAGGTACGGGTCTATCTTGTCCTTCATGTCGCCGGGCAGGAAACCGAGTTTCTCTCCGGCCTCTACGGCGGGACGGCTGAGGATTATTTTCTTTATCTCCTTGTTCTTCAACGCGCGTACGGCAAGGGCGATGGCCGTATAGGTCTTGCCCGACCCGGCAGGGCCTATGGCAAATACCATGTCGTTCCTGCTAAATGCCTCTACCAGTTTCAACTGGTTTTCGCTGCGCGGAATAATGGGCTTTCCCGTTACGCTGAACACGATGACATTGCCCGACTTCTCAGCTTGCGGGGCGTTCCCTTTGACGATATCGATGATGACTTCCTCTTTCAGAGAATTATATTCGGCACAATATTTTTCGAGTTTGGTGATGTTTTCTTCAAACGCGCACATCTCCTCTTCATCTCCCAGCACTTTGATGACATTGCCGCGGGCAACGATGCGGAGTTTGGGATACAAAGCTTTTATCAGTTGCATATTGGCGTTGTTTACGCCGTAAAAGATAACCGGGTCGATATCCTCAAGAACAATCAGTTTTTCTATCATCGATATGTTTTAAAGTTCAATTCTTTTTTTCAGGTAAAACGTTTTGCAAATGTAGTGAAACGTTTGAATACTTGGACGGTTCTGCGTGTTATTTTTTTGCACCGGCTTGCATGGCGGCATCACTTTGTTGTCATTGTTTATTCAAAATAGAGTATTGTTCCGCCATCGGAGTCTGCGTATTTCCGCAGGAGTTCCTGTATCATTCCGGCGGCTTCCGCCAGCCCTTCGCGTCCGTTGTATCCGTTGACTATGGCAAGGATACGCCGGGTTTCGAGTCCCATTTTGGTACGTTCGTTGTCGCTGGTGGGAGTGCCTATGCCGCCTGCCCGGTCGCGGTAGACGGGAAGCCCCTCAATGTTCAGCGTTCCGCGCCCGATGCCTTCGAAGGGCTCTTCCGCACGTCCGATGCCGAGTTCAAGGCTGTCTCCCTGTATCTTGTCCGCATCGAAGCCGCCGATGGAATATCCGGTGCGGAGCGATACGAGGTTGACGAGGTCTACCAGCGTGTCGATTTGGTACAGTTCGAGTCCCCGCATAAGACGGCGGCGCAATGCTTCGGCGGAAGGACGGTAACGGCTGGGATCTTTGCCGCAACGCTTGTAGGCTTCGCGGGTGGCGGCGATGGCGGGTTGCTGTTTGATGCTTTCCGCGGTTTCACCGGCTCTCAGTTCGCGGGTGAAAGCGTCGATTTCCCGCCACAGCTCTGCGTTGTGTGCGGAGTTGGTTACTTGCGCCATGACGGCAACGCCCTGAAAGGCGGGGCAGAGGCGCTTAATCTCTTCGGATAAGGTGATGTGGTACATGAGGCTTTTCATTGTGTATGGTTTACTGTCGGTTCGTCGTGGATAAACTTGGAATTTAACGGCGTTAAACTTCAGGTTTAATCCTAATGAACCCGGAGTTTAATAGGATTAAACTCGAAGTTTATTGTGGATAAATAAAAATAAACTAAGTGTGGGATAGATCTGGCACAGGCAGGTTTGCAGTATCACCCGCCTGTACTTCTCCGGTCACCATTCGTATCTTTCCTCAAAGCTGTCGTATATGGGACGTAGCTCCGGGCAAAGGGCACGGAAAACGGATGCAATCTCCGCCTGTTCTGCGGGTGAGATAAGTCTCTTGCCTTTGCGGCTGGCAAAGTAATAGCTGCGGCAGGTGAAGCAGTTCTGTACACATCTTCTGACTTCGCTTACGATTCTGCTGGGCACGGCATCGAACATCCGGGACATTCCGCAGGCATAACGCTTGAGGTCGGAGCTACGGTAGAAGGTACAGTCGCCCTTGCCATGCAGCGAAGCAATGTAGCGCGGGTCTATGGCGGTTATGATATTGCTTGCGTATTGCGATGTTTTCATCGGAAGCTCCGTTATCAGGGCATGCAGGCATCCCGAACGTTGCGGACACTGCCCGTCTGTGGCAAAACAATGGGCATATTCGAAAGGAATGTCTTCCCGGTTTTGTTTCATATCATTGGAGGTATTGGTTTGTTCGTATAATGTGAGTCGAGAATTAGAGTTGCTTCAACTTATCGGCACGGTACAAAAGTAGCCATAAACTGTAACTCTTTCAAATATAGGCGTTACTTTCTTTCTTCCTTTTCCTGTCCGTTCAACATAATTCCCGACAGGATACGTCCCGACTTGATGCCCAGACGCCGTGCCGAGAAGAAGTCCTCATGCTGCCGGTAGGTACAGATGCCTGCATTCTCTATCTGCCGGGGCGGCACTCCGAAGTCGGAGAGTTGCAAACGGTTGGCTGCCCACAAATCTATATGGTATTTGTGCGTTTCGGGCTTCCATACGGATATGTATTCCATCGGGAAATTTTCGGTGCGAAACGCTTCATATACCTCATCGCCCACCTCGAACGAGTCGAGGGAGATGCCCGGCCCTATGCAGGCAATAACATCCGTTCCCCTTGTTCCGTAGGCAGACTGCATCCGGTGAAGGGTTTTGGCAAGAATGCGGTTTACCGTTCCCCGCCAGCCTGCATGGACTGCGGCAACAATGCGGCGTTGCCTGTCATATAATAATACGGGAATGCAATCGGCAGTGGAGATGCAGATGCAGCAGCCGGGCATGCGGGTAATGAGTGCATCGATGCCTTGCAGCATGGCTTGCCGTTCGTTATGCGTTGCGTTCAGATAGGTATCGTCGATGATGAGGGAATCGGTGCCGTGGGTCTGAAAG
>NZ_JBCODG010000074.1:0-12056 GCF_040928965.1 Bacteroides sp. 2201st1_D9_2201SCRN_220225
TTCCATAAGCTATGAATTTGGAGACAAAGATAACAATTTATAAATTTACCCCTCAGGTTTTTACATTGACCCCATTTATGAAACGCCGTTTCCTGTTGTTTAGGGGGCTGTGTAGAAGTTTGAGCGACAGGATAAGCGGAAAGTACAGACTTCTATGCCTTTTGATGTATTAATTTTATTGAATCCGGGAAGTCTATAAGAAGATTTGCGACTTATGAAAATGTTTAGAATGCTTGCTGCTTCCATGCTGAGTGCAGCGTTGTGTCTGGGATTTACTGCTTGTAGTGACGATGACGAAAATGAAAATGGTGAGGGTGGCGGAAGCACTGTCACTGTGGTCAAGCCGTCGGAGGTATTCAAGGGGGGACTACCGAAGTCGGCTGCCGGGATGTCTATCTCCCAAAACAAAGAAGGACTGGTGATAAGTATCATAGGTGAGGATGGGGAAAAAGCCGTCTTCGAGTATTTCTTTGCCGAAACGAAGGCAGATGCGACGAAAGACCGCGCAAAAATCACCGTGACAGATGACGAGGGCGATGTTACCGAACTGAACTTGCAGCTCAACAGCAATGGCTATGTGGAATATTGCAACTCCATAGACCACGCCGGCACTTCCGATGCCAGTGAGTTCACTTGGGAGATGAAGTACGATGCCGACGGTCATCTCATAGAAATGAGACGTTCTGAAGGTAGCGGTGAGTTGACGAAAATCACTTATAAAGATGGTGATGCTGTGAAGACTTCCACAAGCTATATGGGTGGTGGAGATATGAATGGCGACGGAGTTCTTGACGGCAATGACGAGTGGGAGGACGGTGCTATCATAGACTATACGACGGGCGAGATTGCAACTCCCATTGATAACAAGGGTTGCCTGATGATGTTCGACGAACTGCTGGATGTGGATATGGATGAGATGATATATGCCTACTACGGAGGTATGCTTGGCAAGGCTACCAAGCATCTGCCGCTTGCGATGCGTGATGCTGATGATACTTCTGTTGAATTATCGAATTATAAGTGGACACTGAATTCCGACGGTTATCCTACGCAACTGCTTATAAAAGACGAGGGGGATGAGAAGAAGTACACATTTACTTGGTGACTTATCGGAAAATGACAAATAGCGAGAAGGCTTGCATCGGTTAGGTGCAAGCCTTCTCGCTATTTGTCAATGATTAAGTTTAGTCCATTTCTCTTGTATATCTAAAATGAACTAAACCTTTGTTTTTATTGAAAGTTGTTAGCCTGTCTCCTTTGAAAGAAATCTTGTGATTTCTTCCTCACTGGGCAACTGGATTTTATACTTTTGCACAAAAATATTCGGGTCTAGTCCTGTTTCATAATGTTACCATCTTACCGGTTCGTTTAATATATTTCCGTCTGTTGTATCTTCTTGTGCGAATGTTGCAGCCTTATATTGAATGCAAAGCATAATAAGGGGAATTATGCCGTTGTTCCGGACAGACCTTTTACCTTTAGGGGCTACACGTACCACACTTCCTTCCGAAACAGGGAATACTTGGCCGTCTACTTGAAATTCTCCGTTTCCACTAAGGAAGAAATAAAGTTCTTCATGCGTTTTGTGAGTATGAAGAAAACCGGTTTCTGTTCCCGGTTGGAATAACTGGAATGAAAATTCGCTTCCTGTGGCTTGAAGTGCAGCCCCGCCAAACACTTTTCCCGGAATTTTTATTTCAGGAGCAAGTTCCAACAAGTAATCTCCTAATTCATTTAACTTGCCTAAGTTGATAGCGGTGAAGTTTGTCGCTGATGCTGTTTTTTCAATCTGTTTCATAGCTTTTAATTTTGATGTTTATACTTCTATTGATTACGTATCGCAAATTAACTAACTTTGCATTGGATGATTGCTTTCTTTTTGATACTGCAAATATATGAATCAATTATTTGCAATACAAGAAGTTACAAATATGTATCAAAGTTACCCGGAGGTTACTTATGCAGAAAAACAATAGATTGTCATGACGAAAAAAGAAGAAAAAAAATCTATCATTGAGATTTGCCCTATTCGGAATGTCGTTGCACGTTTTGGTAATAAGTGGGCATTGTTAGTTGTTTTCATTCTGAATGAGAATGGTTCAACCCGTTTCAACCAATTAGCGAGGCAAATTCCTGATATATCAACTAAAGTATTGTCTAATACGCTACAGATATTGGAAGCTGACGGACTGGTAAAACGAACCGTTTTTCCGGAAGTTCCGATAAGAGTGGAGTATGAGTTGACAGCAACAGGCAAAAGCCTTGTCCCTATCATTATATCGTTAACTGAATGGGCGCAAAATAATATGCAATCAATAATGGAGCACAGAAAAAAGTTCGAGAGCTTGCCCTAGAATGAATATATAGAATAGCATTGTTATTAAGAATCGGAACGGCAAAGGGTTATTTCATGGTAACACCGGCAGCTCTGTTCCGTACGGAAAGACTCTTTATAATATTCGGCTACTCTATTATCGGTATATCAATATTCTCGTTTTTCTCGTTCCAGTCATCGACAGTAAAGTCACCGGAGGATTCTTCAGAGAAAATATCACCCAGACTTAACGTTAATGTCAGTTTGGCATTGGCATCGAGCGGGCTGCTCAATGCTTGTCTGAAGCTTTTCACATTACCGTTTTTAAGAATGATTGCCAGTTGGAATTCCGGTTTTCCGGCGGACGGGAACAGCATAACGGTGCTGTTGCTCATCTGAGTACCATCGTTTGAACGAATCAGAGGGAACGCGATTGTACGTGGTGTACCTTGCGGTTTTCCCGTATAATAATTGAGTTCGCTGTAAATGTTGGTGATGCGTACGGCCACACTGTCTATACTGGAACTTAGTACGGCATTGTCTTTGTCTTTCAGGACAACCTTTATTCCGGCTACCACTCGTTTTAAAGAGCCACTGAGGCTTTCGCTTCCGATGTTTACCGGCTGTGTGGCGTACACCAGGTCGAATACGGGATAGTAAATGGTATCGGCTGACATTCTGAACAAGCCGAGAGACTGTTTGGACATATCGGCTCCTATGCTGTGAGCCGCCTCTTTTATGGCAGGGTGGGCATAAATGGGAGTTTGGTATTGGGGTGTTCCCCAATAAATCATATTGTAAGTGCCTATCGGCAGAGAAATCTCCCTATTGATGGAATTGTCATGGAAACTTCCGTCCTTTACCCGGTAATAGCCGTAGAAAGGAGACAGTTTTCCTTTTACATAATTTCCATAGTATATGGAACTGTTTGCATCGCATGGCATAATTGTAAGAATGCCGGTAAACGGGCTTTGGCGGCCGTCGGTGTTGCTGATGCTCACAGCCATTGAGGGACTGACAAGATGCTGATTATCCGTATCGTTGTTCCGGTCATCGTCCGAACAGCTTGCTATGAGAGCTGCAAGGCCCATTAACAGTATCGATTTTTTCATTATCCGTTGGGTTTTGGGTTATTTCCATAGAGAACATTCTGCAGTGGGAATGGTTCCCGGATACGGTACATTTCGGGAAAATTATTCGTCCGGCGGGGGAACAGTTATCAAAGGAAAGCTGTGCGGTTAGCTTCCGTTTCAGGTTTTTCCGTATTTTTGCAACACAATAAAGAATTAACTTGTGATGAACCGTATGTTACTTGCGCTAAAGCGCCCTTTTATCTGGCTGTACCGATTCCGCCACCGCTGCGGTTACGGGGTGCACTCGCCTTTTGCCTTCAACCTGATAACGCACGTTATCTATGAAACGACTCCTTATTATAAGTATAAGGAGCTGGCTTCCGAGCAGAAGAGGCTTATGCCGCAGAAAGACCGGGCATGGGGGTACGAGTCCTTAAAGGTGAAACGGCTTCTGTTCCGGCTGGTAAATTATGCACAGCCGGCTACGATTGTGGATGCAGGCATGCAGGCTGCCTCTTCCTTATATCTGAAAGCTGCGAAGGAAGGGGCGGACTACACTGCCGCCGCCGACCTGTCCGAACTGTTTTTGGAGAGTGGCGCGTCTGTCGACTTTTTATACCTGCACGATTACCGCCGTCCGGAGTTTGTGGAAGAGGTGTTCCGTATCTGTGCCGACCGCACTGCGCAAACGTCCGTCTTTGTAATCGAAGGTATCCGTTATACTTCCCGGATGCGTGCCGTTTGGAGGCGTATCAGCCGGCACGAAAAGGCAGGCATCACTTTCGACCTTTACGATCTCGGTATTATTTTCTTTGATAAAACCAGGATAAAACAAGACTATATTGTCAACTTTTGATTACCTTTAGGCGTTTCAAAGGAAAAAAGACCATTATGAAGAAAAGCCTTGTATATACAAAGACCGGAGATAAAGGAACCACTTCCCTTGTAGGAGGCACGCGTGTTCCTAAAACCCACATCCGCCTCGAAGCCTACGGTACGGTGGACGAACTGAATTCCAATCTGGGGTTTCTGATAACTTTCCTTTCCGACGAGCCCGACAGGCAGTTCCTGCAGCAAGTCCAGGACAGATTGTTTGCAATAGGTTCTTACCTTGCTACGGATCGTGAAAAGACACGGCTGAAGGAGGCGAGTATCATCACCCCGGAACAGGTGGAGGCGATAGAGCGCGAGATAGACCGGCTGGACGACAAGCTTCCCCCTCTCTCTGCTTTTATTCTTCCGGGCGGGAGTCGCGGAGCCTCCGTTTGTCATATCTGCCGTACCGTTTGCCGCCGTACCGAACGTCGCATTCTTGCTTTGGCGGAACAGACGGACATCTCTTCCGAGCTGTTGGCCTATGTAAACCGTCTATCTGACTATTTGTTCGTTCTTTCGCGTAAAATGAACCAAGACGAGAAAAAAGAAGAAATATTTTGGAATAATAGTTGCAAGTGAAATATTTTGTTATACTTTTGCCGAAAAATAAAGAAAGGAATTACTACTCACAATTTTAATACTTAGAAACTATGTATTGGACATTGGAATTGGCATCTAAACTGGAAGATGCCCCTTGGCCGGCAACTAAGGACGAATTGATTGATTATGCCATGCGTTCGGGTGCTCCGCTTGAGGTTATTGAGAACCTGCAGGAAATGGAAGATGAAGGCGAGATTTATGAAAGTATTGAAGATATTTGGCCTGATTATCCCAGCAAAGAAGATTTCTTCTTCAACGAAGAGGAGTATTAATGCGCTTTGATTGAATTTCATCCGTCGGCTTACGGATATACAAATTATAGAAAGAGGTAGTACGAAGGCCTTTACTATGGCCGGAATACTATCTTTTTTTCTTTTTAATCCCCCATTATATTAATGATGACACAAACAGGAGAGGCACACCGCTTGCCCGTATTGAAAGAACGCCACTTGCCCGGGGAGTGCCGGCAAAGTGTAACGGAACTGCTGAAAGAGACCTATGGTTACGACGGGTTCCGCAATCTCGAGATTTACGATGATTTGTTTAAAAACAGGGATACTCTCTGTATTTCTCAGGGACAACTGGTTGAAAATGTAATCCGGGAAGCGGAAAAGGCGTACAAAGGCGGCGAACAGCCCGACAATATCCTGCTGACTGCTCCGACCGGTGCGGGAAAGTCTCTCTTGTTCCAGCTCCCCGCCATCTATCTGGGAAAAGAATATAACCTGCTGACTATCGTTGTCTCTCCTTTGAAAGCGCTGATAGTGGACCAGGTGGAAGGCTTGCAGGACGTAGGGTATGAACGTGTGGCATATGCGTCTTCCGACCTTTCGCCGGAGCAGAAGATGGAAGTGTACCGGGCGGTGCGTGAGGGGGAAATCGACTTGTTCTATCTTTCACCGGAGCTGTTGCTCTCCTACGACATCAGACATTTTATCGGCAACCGCCGCATCGGTATGGTTGTTGTCGATGAGGCGCATACGGTAACCACCTGGGGCAAAGAGTTCCGCGTGGACTATTGGTTTCTGGGGCGTTATTTGGACGCATTGAAACAGAACCTCGGTTATTCGTTCCCCCTGTTTGCCCTTACCGCCACTGCCGTGTGGAATCCCAAAGGCGGCAACGATATGGTATTCGATACCATCCGCTCCCTGCAAATGGAACCTTGCATACTTTATGTAGGTACGGTCAGGCGCAAGAACATCGGTTTTGACATCCGCCGGCTCACATTGGAAGAGGGAGAGACTTATGACAAAGGCAAGCAACGCGTCATATCCGGGCGTGTGGAGGAGTTTCTCGACGGGCATAAGGCGCTGCTTTACTATCCTTTTGCCGGTGGCATAGATATGCGTATCAAGACCTGGGTGGCTCCTGCTGACTGGCGTCTGGTGGCTTCTTACTACGGCAAGAAGGACAAGGCGCAGAAGGCTGCCATCGTCAGGGACTTTAAAGAGGGCACGAAGCGGATGATTGTTGCTACAAAAGCTTTCGGTATGGGAGTGGACATCAGCGACATCGACCGTGTTTACCACGTGGCGCCTTCCAGCACGTTTGTCGATTACATTCAGGAAATAGGCCGTGCCGCCCGTGATGCGGATGTGCAGGGTATTGCCGCCACCGATTATCACGAACGCGACTTTTATTACATGAAGCGTCTGCACCAGACCGGCAACATCGGGCAGGACCAACTGGAACTTATCCTGAAGAAACTCATGGAGGTATATCGGATGAAAGGGAAGAAGGAAGAGATACTTGTTTCCCTGTCCGACTTTGAGTTCGTGGTGAAGCTGCCGCGTACCAAGAATAAGCTGGAGTACGAGGCCGAGTTGGGGCAGCTTATCAAAACGGCCCTGCTGTGGCTGGAGGATGATTTGGAGCAACGCTACGGCACACGTCTGCTGGAGGTAAGTCCGCAAAATCTGTTGACGGAGGGTTACATCCAGGACAAGACGGGCGATGCCTTTGCACGCGAATTTCAGGCCTATCTTACCGGGGTGGACGGTGAAGAGGGAGTCTACCGTGCCCGTTTGGACACTCTTTGGGAAGAGCGTTTTCCGGAGTTGGGATACAGGGAGTTCAAGCAGAAACTGAACAGCGGCATGTTGTGGGAAGGTTCACGTGCTGTTTCGGTGGGCAAGCACGAGGTGTTGCTGAAAGAGGATGCAACGGTTATCCGCCAGCGCATGGATGCTTTGTTCAAGAGCCTGGTATTGATGCTGAAAACAGCTTTGCTGAAGTCGAAAGGCCGTTTCGATGAAGAGGAGTTGCGTGCGGTGTTTGCCGAGCACGGCATGGATGTGCCGTCGGCCAAACGTTTCATCGGTTCGTTGCTGGAAAGCCGCACCGAGGAGGGGCGCAGCGTAAGTTACATCAGCAGCGTCAAGAAGAAAGACTCGAACGAGCTCTCGTTTACCGTCACCAAAGGTTTCGACCTGCTTCTGTCCCGTTATCAGAAGCTGTTCGCCCAGCGTATCGCAGGCAACAGGGGCGACCGCTTGCAGTTCTATTGCACTCCGTTCTCCGATTTGAATATGTTGCTCAACCTTCTTTCCATGCTCGACTGCCTGTCGTTCAGCGTAGAGGGAGGCGGTACGCCTTGCGTGCATGTACGGTTCGATAACCCGGAACTTCTGCAACAGTTGGCGGATTCCGACGAATATCATAATCTTATACTGGACACGAACGAACGTATCTTCGAGGAGCAGATTGAGCTGTTCTCCTTTTTCTTCGGTACGGATACTCTGACCGACGACCAGCGTTGGGATTTCGTGGAAGAGTATTTCACCGGAACAACCGTGGAGGAGCTGAAGAAGAAATACGGCGGCAGCCGGCCCGTATGAGTTTGGTGCGTGTGCCGTCGCTACAGCTTCTGAAAGGCCAGCCGTTCGTCTCCATTCTGCAGGTATATGATGCCGCAATATTGGAAGCCGTGTTTTTTGAGGATATGTTGCAGGATATGGTTGTCGCGGTGCGTGTCTGCCCGTAGGTTGGGAATCTGGCGGTAGCACCATTGCAGGCAGGCGGATGCCACTCCTTTGCTTTGCTCCGTGCTTGCCAGGCGGTGGATGACGCCGTAGGGACGCGTGTCGTCACTCCAGGCTCCTTCGTAAATTCGGGCGTAAGTAGGGTCGTTCCCTTGTATGAAAGTGAAAGTCCCTACTATGTTCCGTTCTTCATCGAGGCATACGTAGCTGTTTCCGTTCTCGATGTCCTTCTTTACAAGTTCTTCATCGGGATAGCCGCCGGTCCACTGCTTCATGTTTCCGCTTTTGCGCATGATGCGCTTTCCCTGTTCAAAGAGCTCCATAAGGATGCCGAGTTCTGCAATCTCTGTTTTCCTGATTTCTATCATACTCCGTAATAAAGAAATGTATTTTTTTGAATAATGTTTTGCAAAGGTAGTCAATCTATGCTTTCCGATGCCTATCTTGCATTTTTAATCTCCTAAAAAAGAAAACACGTTTTTTCTCGTCACTCGTCACCGGTAGCGTTCTATCCCTTTGCAGAAGGGGGATGGAGAGGGTGTTGACAACGGTGACGAGAGTGTTGACCAATTGTTTGTCGTCACTTCCAGTCATCACTTTTATCCTTCTTTTTTATTGTAACAGGCTTATACACAGAAGCAAAACCTATGTGAAGCGAAATTTGTTAACTGCGGTTAAAAGCCTCCGTTTTTCAAGGGCGGAGCGTTCCAAACTCTGCGGCTTAATGTCACTGTAGCTCATTGGTTTTGTCGTTTTACAGCATGTATAATGTAGGAAAGCCGGATGTAAAACCTCGTTTTCCAGTTGCGGGCTCTCCGGTTGCCGGTTGCGGGCCGTACGGTTTCCATATGCGGGCCGTACAGCCCGCAGTTGCAGGACGAGGAAAACAATGTGGCATAGCAGGTTTTTGCATAGGGTATTTCTCCTTTATACATAAGGGATGTCGTGGAAAAACACCGGCATACGGAATGCTCCGGGCTGGAGATTGGGACGGTCTCCCACCGGTGGCGCACCGGAACTCTTGTTTTAATTTTGAACAATTCGGAATGCCTGTTGTTTTTTTAAGGGATAATTTGCATATATTTGTCCGCGAAATTTAAACGTATTGAATTATGAAAAAGTTCTTTAGTGTTTTTATGATAGCTGTATGCTGCATGGCATTGGCTATGCCTGCCCAAGCTCAGTTGATTAAGTTTGGTGTAAAAGGCGGTGTGAACTTGTCGAAACTCAAGTTAGAAGGAATGAAAGACAACTCTACCGGATTCTTTTTCGGACCTATGGCGGAAATAACGATTCCCGTTATAGGACTGGGAGTGGACGGTGCGTTGCTGTATTCTCAGAAAGGCGATAAGATGGAAGGTCTTGATATGAAGCAATCGGGGCTGGACATACCTGTCAATCTGAAATATTCCATCGGTCTGGGCAGTATGCTGGGTATTTATGTAGCGGCCGGTCCGGACTTCTTCTTTAACTTCAAGGGTGATAAGAATTTTGAAGATGGAAGAAAGTTGGAAAGCAAGAAAGCGCAGGTGGGTATCAATGTGGGAGCCGGTGTGAAACTGGTTCGGCATTTGCAGATAGGTTTCAACTATACGATTCCTTGCGGCGACTCGTTCACCTGGAAGAGTGCCAGTGAGGCTATCGGAACAAAGAATAAGACCTGGCAGATTTCTGCTGCTTACCTGTTCTAAAGATATAACGGGATTATCTCTGTATGGCGTTGCCGATTTTGATTGGCAACGCCGTTTTTTTACGTTATCTTTGCCGTTGCAATGGAAAAGTTCGTAGATGTCATATTGCCCCTTCCCCTGCATGCCTGCTTTACATACTCGCTGCCGGAGGATATGGCGGGGAGTGTACAGATTGGCTGCCGGGTGGTCGTTCCTTTCGGACGGAAGAAATACTATACGGCTATTGTGCAGAACATACACTATTCCGCACCGGCCGGGTACGAGGTAAAGGAAGTGAGTGCCCTGCTGGATGCGCATCCTATCCTGCTGCCCGAGCAGTTCAGGTTTTGGGACTGGCTGGCGGATTATTATCTCTGTACCCGGGGCGATGTCTATAAAGCGGCGCTTCCTTCAGGCTTGAAGTTGGAGAGCGAGACCATCGTGGAGTATAACCCCGATTTCGAATCGGATGTGCAACTGCCCGAAAAGGAACAGAAGATACTGGACCTGCTTGCTGCGGAGCCGGAGCAGTGCATTACGAAACTGGAGAAGGAGAGCGGCATCAGGAATATCCTGTCCGTAATTAAATCCTTGCTGGATAAAGAGGCGGTCTTTGTGAAAGAAGAACTGAAGCGCACCTACAAGCCCAAGACCGAGACCCGCGTGCGCCTGACGGAAGCGGCAGGCAACGAACACCGTCTGCACTTCTTCTTTGACGAACTGCAGCGTCGCGCTCCCAAACAGTTGGACTTGCTGATGAAGTACATCGAACTTTCCGCCTGTTTGGGTAAAACGCCGAAAGAAGTCACCAAGAAGGAACTTTTGCAGCGGACTTCCGCTACGCCTGCCGTGTTCAACGGGTTGGTGGAACGCGGGGTCTTTGAGGTATACCAGCAGGAAATAGGCAGGCTGAACGCAGCCTCTGCCCGGACAACCCTCCCTTTAAATCCTCTGAACGGGCATCAGCAGCGGGCATACGACAGCATTGTGGAAAGTTTCCGGACAAAAAATGTCTGTTTGCTGCATGGAGTCACGTCCAGCGGAAAGACGGAGATTTACATCCATCTGATAGAAAAAGTCATCCGGCAAGGGAAGCAGGTGCTGTATCTGTTGCCGGAAATAGCCCTGACCACACAGATTACCGAAAGGCTGCAACGGGTGTTCGGTTCGCGTCTGGGCATCTATCACTCCAAGTTTCCGGATGCCGAACGGGTGGAAATCTGGCAGAAACAGCTTTCGGACAGCGGATATGACATTATTTTAGGAGTGCGTTCTTCCGTGTTCCTGCCCTTCCGCAAACTGGGCCTGGTTATCGTGGACGAGGAGCACGAGAACACATATAAGCAACAGGACCCCGCCCCCCGCTACCATGCACGTAATGCCGCCACTGTGCTGGCTGCGCTGTATGGCGCCAAGACCCTGCTGGGCACGGCGACGCCTTCCATAGAAACCTGGCACAACGCCATGTCCGGAAAGTACGGGCTGGTGGAGCTGAAGGAGAGGTACAAGGAGATACAGTTGCCGGAGATTATTCCGGTAGACATCAAGGAGTTGCAGCGCAAGAAGCGGATGAACGGGCCCTTTTCCCCTTTGTTGCTGCAATATGTCCGCGAGGCACTGGAACGGAAAGAACAGGTCATTCTGTTTCAGAACCGCAGGGGGTTTGCCCCGATGATAGAATGCCATACGTGCGGGTGGGTTCCCAAATGTAAGAACTGCGATGTCAGCCTGACCTATCATAAAGGACTGAACCAACTGACCTGCCACTATTGCGGATATACCTATCAACTGCCCCGCATCTGTCCCGCTTGCGAAGGAACGGACTTGCGCAACCGCGGTTTCGGTACGGAAAAGATAGAGGACGACGTCAAACTCCTGTTTCCCGAAGCGACCGTTGCCCGTATGGACCTGGATACCACCCGCACACGCGCGGCCTACGAGCGTATCATCGCCGATTTTGAACAGGGAAAGACGGATATTCTTATCGGTACGCAAATGGTTTCCAAAGGGCTGGACTTCGACCACGTAAGCGTGGTAGGCATTCTGAATGCGGATACGATGCTGAACTATCCGGATTTTCGTGCCTATGAGCGTGCTTTCCAGTTGATGGCGCAGGTGGCAGGGCGTGCCGGACGGAAGAATAAAAGGGGCAGGGTAGTGTTGCAGACCAAGAGCATTGAGCATCCTATCATCCCTCAGGTAATTGCCAATGATTACGAAGGCATGGTCGACGGACAGCTTGCCGAGCGGCAGATGTTTCATTATCCCCCTTATTATCGCCTCATATATGTGTATCTGAAGAACCGCAATGAGGCCCTGCTCGATTTGATGGCGCAGACTATGGCGGGCAAGCTGCGTGCCATCTTCGGCAATCGGGTGTTAGGGCCGGATAAACCGCCGGTGGCACGTGTGCAGACGCTGTTTATCCGCAAAATTGTAGTGAAGATTGAAACCAAAGCTCCTATGGCGCGTGTCCGCGAATTGTTGCTGCAGGTACAGAAGGAGATGATAATGGAAGACCGTTTCAAGTCGCTGATTG
>NZ_JBCODG010000074.1:12209-22820 GCF_040928965.1 Bacteroides sp. 2201st1_D9_2201SCRN_220225
GCATTTGATAGAAGAGGCAGGGCGTGAAGATGAGTTCGTTATCGACTCGGCAGGTATTCTTTCCTATCATCAGGGAGAGCTGCCCGACAGCAGGATGCGTGCCCATGCCGCCCGTCGGGGTTACAACCTGACGCACCGTTCCCGTCCGGTACGTACGGATGATTTCTATGAGTTCGATTTGATTATCGGAATGGATGACCGTAATATTGATGATTTGAAAGAGCGTGCCCCTTCTGTAGAAGCATGCGGAAAGATACATCGCATGACGGAATACTGTACTAAGTTTGCCCATGCCGATTACGTGCCCGACCCTTATTATGGCGGAGCCGAGGGGTTTGAATACGTACTCGATATATTGGAAGACGCCTGCGCCGGATTGCTCGGAGCGGTTGGCGAAGAATCACCGCTCAATGCCTGTTGTCATGATAAAAACGCTTGTTGTCGTTGAGGCTGCACGTTGCATCCACTCCGGCCTGCTGCAACCGTTCGGCAATCTCATTCAGCTTCTTCCTTGAAACCCGGCCGATGTAGAAAAGACGATAACGGTAGTCCTTGTCGAGCAATTCCATGACGTGGGTGAAAGTCTGCTCCCGGGCAAAATCAAAGTTGACCTTGCGCAGGTCTGTATACGGATAGCGGATTGTCCTGCCTGCACTGTGTACGGTGAGGTTTTCGTTGTCCAGCGTCAGGTAGCAGAACCGGGTCATCAGCATGCAAATGAAGAAAAGGCTCAGTCCGAAGGACAGGATGGCCGGAATGAATCCCCACCATGCATCGATGCCGACGGAATAGTAACCCAATATCAGGAACATAAGGAATAATATGAAGAACCAAAACATATACAGCGAGGGACGCCGGTAAGTTTCCTCCGGGAGGGTTTCCATGCTCCGTCCGCGCGGAACATAATTGGCAAAAGGCACTCCTTGCGACACCAGAAAGCGGACGAGTGATGAAGGATGCCTGAAGGGAGGCATGTATATTACTTTATCCTGCTTTTCCTTTAGGTGGAAAACGAATATTCCGGGACCGTATTTGGCTTTTCCTGCCGGGATATCCTTATGCGCCTGCCGGGGGTAGCGTTCCATGAAACTGAAACTTTCAATCTGATGCAGTTGAATCCGTTGGCTTTGCAACAGAAATTCCGCTCTTTGCTGTTCTTTGGTACTGATTTTCATAGGTCTTGCTTTTTAAGTTCCGGGTAACTGATGCGGGTGTGGTAGATGGTTTTCAATTTTTCTTTGAAAACGGCTTTTACCGTTGCTATGTCCTTGAACGTGACGGGGCACTCCCTGAAATAACCTTCCTCCACCTGCGAATCGATAATCTTGTCTACCAGGTTGCTGATGCTCTCTTCCGTATATTCGGGCAGGCTGCGCGAGGCTGCCTCTACGGAATCCGCCATCATCAGGATGGCTTGCTCCTTGCTGAAAGGGTTGGGACCGGGATAGGTGAATGACTCGTTGTCGGGTTCCTCGCCGGGATGCTCGTTTTTCCAGGATATGTAGAAGTATTTTGTCTTTCCCCTACCGTGGTGAGTAGTAATGAAATCCTTGATGACTTTAGGCAGGTTGTTCTTCTCGGCCAGTTTCAATCCGTCCGTTACATGTCCGATGACGACTTGCGCACTCTGCTCGTAACCAAGATTCTTGTGCGGATTGACACCGCCCGATTGGTTTTCGGTAAAGAATGCCGGATTCTCCATTTTGCCGATGTCATGGTATAAAGCGCCTGTACGCACCAACTGGCTGTTTGCGCCGATGCGGTTGGCTGCTTCGGCTGCGAGGTTGGCTACCTGCATGGAATGCTGGAATGTGCCGGGTACGGTTTCCGACATGCGCCGCAGCAAACTGTTGTTGATGTTGGATAATTCCACCAAAGTAACATTTGAAGTGAAGCCGAAGGTCTTTTCCACCAGGAAAAGCAACGGATACGTGAAAAGCAGCAATACGCCGTTTATCACGAAGTAGGTGTACATACTGCCGTTCAGTTTGGACAGGTCGTTTTCCGTTATCAGTTCAAAAGCGAAATAAACGGCTGCATAAGTCAGAATCACCAGGATGGCCGTGCGGAACAACTGCGAGCGTTGCGATAATTCTCTCAAACTGAAAATCGCAACCAAACCTGCCGTTAGTTGCAGCAGGATGAACTCGTGCGGATAGCGCAGGCAGATGGAACAAATCAGTATTGTGACGACCTGTGTGAGAAAGGCAGTCCGTGAGTCGAGAAACACGCGGATAATGACGGGCAGCATGGCATAGGGAATGATGTATACGTTGAATATATTGTTTGTTACCATAACGGCCGTTACCACACAATAGAACATGATAAGGGTGAAAAGCAGCGCGAGGTTGCCTTTGCGGTTGTAATAATCTTTGCGGAAGAGGTCGAGATAAAGCATGAAGCACAATATGAAGATGCCGACGTACAGAATCTGCCCTGCCAGCATCAGTTGTTTCTGGCCGATGGACTCGCTGCGCTGGATGGACTCTTTGCGCAGGCTTTCGAGGATATTGTAGGTCTCCCGGCTCACTATCTCGCCGCGGTCGATGATTTTCTGCCCGCTCAGTACGATGCCGTTTGCCCATGAATAGTTGTCGAGGATTTCTTCCTTGGCGGTCTCTGTCCGCCGGGCATCGTAGGTGAGGTTGGGAGAGAGATATTCGTTGAGGGAACACTGCCGGAGTATGTTCGGACGATAGTGTATGGTGTCGGCCGTAAGCAGGTAGGCATATGCCTGCTTTACGGAGTAGAGTTTGTCGATGCTCCGTTGGTTGGCAAGCTTGTCGTCTATCACCATGACGGCAGATGTGCTGTCTTTGTGCAGCCGGGCAAGTTCTTCAGTGGAAAGGATGCCCGCCCGGTACACTTCGGATAGTATTTTTTCGATATGGCGGATGTAATCGGAAGAGGGCAGAATGTCGCGCAGATGAGTCTGATAGTCGTTCTTCAGTTTCTTGAGCGCCTCTTTCCCGGTGCTCTTGTCCAATTGGAAATAGGGTTGGAAAGAGGCCAGGATGCTGTCTTGTTCTTTTTTTACGACTTGGTCGTCTTTGTAGATGGGGAAGTCGAAGGTAGCCATCAGTTGCCCGTACTTCCAGGGTTTGTCAATGTCAAACTGGTAATTAAACTTACCGTCTCTCGGCAGGAAATAGACAATAACTCCCACCGTACCTATAAAAATAAGTGCCTTGTATATCAAATCTCTGAACGAGAACTCTTTGTTTTTACCTTTGAAATAGTTCATATCGGTTGAAATTTTTGCGAAAAGTACAAAAAAAAACAATAGTATGGAAAAAAAGGTTTAATTTTGCCGTCTAATTTAGTTATAAGTAAGATAGATTATGACAGAAAGAAAAGTCAGAGTCCGTTTTGCCCCGAGTCCTACGGGGGCGTTGCACATCGGTGGTGTGCGCACTGCGTTGTATAATTATCTCTTTGCCCGTCAGCATGGAGGAGATTTGATTTTCCGCATTGAGGATACCGATTCCAACCGGTTTGTGCCGGGGGCGGAAGAATATATATTGGAGTCTTTCAAGTGGTTGGGCATTCCTTTTGACGAGGGTGTCAGCTTTGGTGGAGAACATGGTCCGTACCGTCAGTCCGAACGCCGCGACATATACAAGAAGTATGTACAGGTGTTGCTGGATGCCGGCAAGGCATATATCGCTTTCGATACTCCGCAGGAGCTGGAAGCCAAGCGTGCGGAGATTGCCAATTTCCAGTACGACGCTTCTACACGCATGCAGATGCGCAATTCGCTGACGATGCCCAAAGAGGAAGTGGACGCGCTGATTGCCGAAGGCAGGCAGTATGTGGTCCGTTTCAAGATAGAGCCGGACGAAGATGTGCATGTGAACGACTTGATACGTGGCGAGGTCGTGATAAACTCGTCTATCCTTGACGATAAGGTGCTTTACAAATCGGCGGACGAACTGCCTACCTATCACCTGGCAAATATTGTGGATGACCATTTGATGGAAGTTTCCCACGTTATCCGCGGTGAAGAGTGGCTGCCTTCCGCTCCGTTGCATGTGCTGCTGTACCGTGCTTTCGGTTGGGAAGATACGATGCCGGCGTTCGCACACCTGCCGCTGTTGCTGAAGCCCGAAGGTAACGGTAAGCTCAGCAAGCGCGACGGCGACCGTCTGGGCTTCCCGGTATTTCCGCTGGAATGGCACGACCCCAAGTCGGGCGAAGTGTCTTCGGGCTATCGCGAATCGGGCTATCTGCCGGAAGCTGTCATCAATTTCCTTGCTTTGCTGGGCTGGAACCCGGGTAACGACCAGGAACTGATGTCGATGGATGAACTTGTAAAACTGTTCAATCTGAGCCATTGCAGCAAATCGGGTGCTAAGTTCGACTATAAGAAAGGTATCTGGTTTAACCATGAATATATTCTTCAGAAATCGGACGAGGAGCTTGCGGAACTTTTCAAGCCGGTACTGAAAGAGCACGGTGTAGACCTTGGTGCATACAGCGATGCGTTCCTTACTACGGTAGTCTCCCTGGTAAAGGGCCGCGTCAACTTCGTGAAGGAACTGTGGGAGCAGGCACGTTTCTTCTTTGTTGCTCCTGAACAGTATGCCGAGAAGGATGTGAAGAAACGTTGGTCGGAAGATATTCCGCGCATCATGACGGAATTGATGGAAGTGCTTCGGGGCATTGGAGATTTCTCCTCTAAACCGTCGGAAGATGTAGTTATCGGCTGGATTACGGAGAAAGGATATCACATGGGTAATGTGATGAATGCTTTCCGGCTGGCAGTGGTAGGAGAGTGTAAAGGACCGCACATGTTCGATATTACCGCATTGTTGGGCAAAGAAGAGACGCTTGCCCGCATACAGCGTGCCATCGACGTTCTGAAATAAGTTGAAGCGGAGAAAAGTATGTTTTATAATTTAGCAATAATACTCTATGATATTGCGGTGCACCTGGTGGCTCCTTTCAGCCGTAAACCGCGGAAGATGATGAAGGGGCACTGGGTCGTGTACGAACTTCTTCGGCAGCAGTTGGAGAAGGATGCGCGTTATATCTGGTTTCACGCTGCCTCTTTGGGAGAGTTTGAACAGGGACGCCCGCTGATTGAGAAGATACGTGCCAAATATCCGGATTATCGTATTTTGCTGACATTCTTTTCGCCGTCGGGCTATGAAGTGCGCAAGAACTACCGGGGGGCGGATATCGTGTGTTATCTGCCTTTCGACAAACCGCGCAATGTGAGGAAGTTTCTTGACCTGGTGAATCCCTGCATGGCGTTTTTTATCAAGTATGAGTTTTGGAAGAACTACTTGGATGAGTTGCATAAGCGCCGCATCCCCGTTTATAGCGTGTCTTCCATCTTTCGCCGCGGGCAGATTTTCTTTAAATGGTACGGCGGTACGTATAGGAATGTGCTGCGCAACTTCGACCACATCTTCGTGCAGAACGAGCGCTCCAAGCGTTATCTGGCGAAGATTGGTATCAACCGGGTGACTGTGGTGGGGGATACCCGTTTTGACCGCGTGCTTCAAATTCGGGAAGAGGCTAAAGACTTGCCTTTGGTTGAGTTGTTCAAGAACAATACGATGACTTTTGTTGCCGGAAGTTCCTGGCAGCCCGACGAGGATTTGTTTATCGAATACTTTAATCAGCATCCGGAAGTGAAGCTGATTATCGCTCCGCATGTAATCGACGAAAATCATTTGGTAGAGATAATCCGTAAGCTGAAGCGGCCGTATGTGCGTTATACCCGTGCCGACGAAAAGAATGTCCGTAAGGCGGATTGCCTGATAATAGACTGCTTCGGCCTGCTTTCCTCCATCTATCGCTATGGAGAGATTGCCTATATCGGCGGCGGGTTCGGAGTGGGTATCCATAATACGTTGGAAGCTGCCGTATATGGCATTCCGGTAATCTTTGGGCCGAAGTACCAGAAATTCCAGGAAGCCGTTCAGCTCCTGGAGGCAAAAGGCGGGTTCTCTGTCAAGAGTTATGAAGAACTGAAAGCGTTGCTCGACCGTATGCTGGAAGATGAAAGCTTCTTGCGCGAGACCGGTACGAATGCGGGGACTTATGTAACCGGTAATGCCGGGGCAACGGACAAAGTTTTGGGTATGATAAACTTTTAGACTGTTGAAGAGGTTGCCAAAGACCTCTTTCCATAAAAAATATGAGGGGTTGTCAAAACTAAAACGAGACTCTGAAAAGTTACAGACTGTAATTATAACCTCTAAAAGGGTCGTATCAAACTCCGTTTTGAGAGTAATGATACGACCCTTTTCTTTAGTCTTTTAGGATGTTCTAATTTCAAGTTAAAAAGTTTGTCTTCTCAAAGAATGAGTTGTGACGCTTTCATTTTTCCTATATGTAGGCAGTCTCCTTTTGAGAGACAGCCGATACCTTTACTCCTTGTACCAGCTTGAGTACATCAGGTAGTTGTGTGCAATCTTCTGGTTTAGTTCTTTTGCCTGTTCGGGGTCTACCTTTTTGATGAATTTGGCAGGTACGCCACCCCAAATGCTTCCCGGTTCTATTACGGTGTTGCTAAGTACCAATGAGCCGGCGGCTACAATGGCGCCTTCGCCTACTACGACATGGTCCAGAATGGTAGACCCCATGCCTATAAGTGCATAATCCCTGATTGCAGCTCCGTGGATGGTTACATTGTGGCCTACGGATACATGGTCGCCTATTTCAATGGTGGATTTCTCGTATAAGGTGTGCAGTACGCTTCCGTCTTGGATGTTTACACCGTTTCCGATGCGGATGGAGTTGACATCTCCGCGCAGTACGGTACTGAACCAGATGCTGCAATCCCGTCCCATTTTTACATCTCCGATGATAGTAGCGTTATCTGCTAAAAAACAATTCTCTCCGATTTCCGGAGTGAAACCTCTTACTGATTTTATTAGTGCCATTTTTTTTTCTGTTGGTTATCGGTTAATAATTAATGGTTTACATGCTTCTTTCAGCCACTCTTTTTCATCATTGTCTAAGTCAGGAGATAGCTTTTCGTATACAACTCGATGGTATTCGTTCAGCCATTCGATTTCTTCGGCAGTCAGCAATTCCTTGATGATTCCTTTCCGGCAGATAGGACAGAGCGTGATGGTCTCGAACTTCAGATAATTGCCGAACATACCTTCGCCGGCAGGGACTGTCAGTAACAGGTTTTCGGTGCGGATGCCGTGGCTTCCGGCCTTGTACACGCCTGGTTCGTTGGAAGTGACCATACCCGGTTGCAAGGGAATGGGATTTTCGTTCATTCGGATGCTCTGTGGTCCTTCGTGTACATTGAGGAAATGTCCCACTCCGTGGCCGGTTCCATGCAGATAATTCATGTGCTGCTTCCATATCGGGAGGCGTGCCAATACGTCCAGTTGCGCTCCGCGGGTGCCTTCAGGGAATACCGCCGTTGCCAGTGCGATATGGCCTTTCAATATTAAGGTGTAATCGGTTTTCTCTTCCTCCGTCAAGTTGCCAAGTGCGATGGTACGGGTTATATCTGTCGTTCCGTCCAGATATTGGGCTCCGGAGTCCAGTAAAAGAAAGCCTTCCGCTTTCAGTGTTACATCCGTTTCGGGAGTGGCTTCATAGTGAACTATGGCTCCATGTTCTTTATAGCCGGCAATCGTATCAAAGCTTTCGCCCATGTAAAGTGGTTGTGCAGCCCGAAAAGCATGTAGCTTTTTATCTATACTGATTTCTGTTTCCCGGCCTGTAGGGACGGCATCTTCCAGCCACTTCAGAAATTTAACCAATGCCACGCCGTCTCTTTGCATAGCCGTATGGATGCCGGCTATCTCCTGTTTGTTGCGGATGGCTTTCAGTAGAGTTACGGGGGATGTGCCGTCGATTATCCGGCATTGCGGATTGATTGCCGAGTAGATGGCGTAATTTGTTTTGGCGGAATCTGCCAGTATGCTTCTTGCAGGGAAGTGGTTAAGGTAATCTTCTATTTCTTCATATGTATGTACGGAGATACCATTAACGTTAAAATAGGAAGTTAGCTCTGCTGTGACTTTTTGCGGTTGGATGAAATAATGCACTGCGTTTTTCTCTATCAGCAGGTAGCTGACAACAACCGGGTTGCAGTGTACGTCATTTCCTCGAATGTTGAGCAGCCAGGCTATTTCATCCAGTGCCGACAGTAGCAAAGACTCAGCACCGTTTGCGTCCATCTCTTTTCGGACGGCTGCAAGTTTCTCCGTAAAGCTCCTGCCGGCATATTGTGTGTCGTGAATAAACGCGGGAGACAATGGCATTGCCGGGCGGTCTTTCCATAACAGTTGCAGGGGGTCGGCAACACTTTTTACATGAATACCGCTCTTTCTCAATGCTTCTTGCAGATGCTCCACTTCTTTGGCCGAGAACATTTTTCCGTCTATTCCTACGGTGTCTCCCTCTTGCAGGCGTGAGTTCAAGAATGTCGGAATACTTGGCGTTTCAGGCAACATCTCTTTGTATAATGTGATTTCTGTTCCTTCTATCTGCCGGGCGGCTTGCAGGAAATAACGGGAGTCGGTCCATAAACCGGCTTCTTCTGCTGTTATAACTACCGTGCCGGCTGAACCTGTAAATCCGGAAATCCATTCCCGCGACTGCCAGTGGGGAGCTACGTACTCGCTGAGGTGAGGGTCTGTGCTTGGAATGATGAATGCCTGTATGTTTTCTTGGACAATGTGTGTCCGCAAGGCGGCAATACGTTCATTAATTGTTAAATTCATACTGTATAAGGTGTTGATAAGCGTTTTCAAAGATACTCACTTTACTTGTATTACATGGAGTAAATTCTGTTATTTTATCTATTGTTGCTTCTGTAAGTGAAATCTTATCTGCGGGCAGTTTTGATAACTGTCAGTAAGAAAGGCAGGTATTTTATGTTAGGATTGTCGATTTTTTTGTCGAAAGTTTTGTGAATAAAGAAAGTATGTGTAATTTTGCCGCTCAATTTAATCGTGAGATTTTATAAACCATTTAAATTTTAAAAACAAAAAAATGATTGTAGTACCTGTAAAAGAAGGCGAAAACATTGAAAAAGCGCTGAAGAAATTTAAAAGAAAATTTGAAAAGACTGGTATCGTTAAAGAGTTGAGAAGCAGACAACAGTTTGATAAACCGTCTGTGACTAAAAGACTTAAGAAAGAGCGTGCAGTTTACGTTCAGCAACTTCAACAAGTAGAAGATTAATAATTCGTAATTTCCTTTGAATTATTGAATTCTTTTTCATACATTCGTTGCATGATTTAGATGTAACGATATGCTGTTGACAGATTCTTTTCTCGACTATCTTCTGTATGAACGGAATTATTCTGAAGGTACTGTAAGGTATTACCGGACGGACATTCTTGAGTTGCAGAAGTTTGGTGAGAAGCTGTTGGGAGATTTAGCCCCGTCGGATGTAGGTGTGGATCTTATTCGTGAATGGATTGTTTCCCTGATGGATAAAGGTTATGCGCCTAATACGGTGAATCGAAAGTTGAGTTCTGTCCGGACATATTACAAGTATCTTTTAAAGAAAGGATTGGTGGCGGCAGATCCGTTACGGAGAGTAACAGGGCCGAAAAAAAAGAAACCGCTTCCTGTCTTTCTGAGAGAAGGTGAAGTGGATAGGTTGTTGGATGATGTCGACTTTGGAGAAAGGTTTGAAGGGTATCGCGACCGTTTGATTATCGAAATGTTTTATACGACAGGTATGAGGCTTTCGGAATTGATAGGGTTGGATGATAAAGATGTTGATTTTTCTGCTTCTCTTATTAAAGTGACCGGAAAACGGAATAAGCAACGTCTGATACCTTTTGATAAGGAACTGGGGCGTTCCATGCAGGAGTATGTCAATGTGCGGAATCAAGCATTGCCGGTTCGTTCGGATGCTTTTTTTGTCCGAAAGAATGGAGAAAGGCTTGGCCGCGGTATCGTAGCATATATTGTGAGACGAAACCTGTCAAAGGTAGTAACTGTAAAAAAAAGAAGTCCGCATGTGCTGAGGCATACCTTTGCAACGGCTATGCTGAACAATGGTGCTGATTTGAGCTCGATAAAAGAGCTGTTGGGGCATGAAAGTTTGGCGACTACGGAAGTTTATACGCATACTACTTTTGAAGAGCTTAAAAAAGTGTATAATCAGGCTCATCCTCGAGCCTAAAAAAAGGAGGTAAGTATGATAGTTAGAATTCAATCGATTCACTTTGATGCGTCAGAGCAGTTGCAGGCTTTTATTCAGAAGAAAGCTGCTAAATTGGAGAAATTTTACGATGATATAGAGAAAGTAGAGGTGTCATTAAAGGTAGTTAAACCGGAAACAGCCGAAAATAAAGAAGCCGGGGTGAAAGTATTGGTGCCCAACGGTGAGCTTTATGCGAATAAGGTTTGTGATACGTTTGAAGAAGCAGTGGATCTTTGTCTGGAAGCTTTGGAAAAACAGCTGGTTAAATACAAGGAAAAACAACGAAGTAAATAAAAATCCGCTTAAAATTTTGCGGGTAAAAAATAAATGTCTAAATTTGCAGCCGTTTCGCTCGCGGTAGAACGTTGCGGTTGCATTTTTAAAAAGATTGCCTCTTTAGCTCAGTTGGCCAGAGCACGTGATTTGTAATCTCGGGGTCGTTGGTTCGAATCCGACAAGAGGCTCAA
>NZ_JBCODG010000075.1:0-21472 GCF_040928965.1 Bacteroides sp. 2201st1_D9_2201SCRN_220225
CTGCTCTTGATAGAACGGTCAATACATTCATGCTCATTAACACCATAAACTAAGTAAAGGAGCCATAAAGACAGGGGCAATCTTTATCTTTTCATAGAGGAAAGATAAGAGAAAAAAATCTTTTTCCGACATCGCCACTCCTGTTGTTGTCACTTCCCGATTTCGTTTTCACATTTTTCAAACTTTCATCAATTTTGCGGATATGAGAACCGTATAACCACAAAGTAAGGAAAATAGAAATTCAAAATCTGTTAGCCGATGTTGAAAAACAGAAAACGGCTTAAAAAGCCAAAACAGCCCGTACCCGGTCAAGCATATTGCCCTTAACTCCATTCGACACGTAGCCAAGGTACATATTTACAAAAAATGCATTGTCGCCATTATCCGGAACTTCTGAAGAAGACCAATAAAGAGCTTCACCAACTTTTTGAGCTTCGAAGTCAGACAAAGCCTCTAACTTCTCATTGACAACGTTGACATTACTTCCGGAAACATTTATACCGCCATAGTTTCCATTTTCCGACCAGCCACTTTCTACCCAGCCCGAACAGAGTGTGGAGAGTTCACGTACAGAAGGAAAATACCAACCGCTACTGCTCTGTGGAGTCGGATTGTCAGAAGTGTATGCAGCAATTTCCATATATGCTTTTAATAAACTGCCACTATTACTCGCATCATCATTCCATGCCTTCATTGCCTGTGTATTGCTATAACCACATATATGACTTGTTTCGGAGACACCTATACCGGTTTGCCGATAAACGGATTGCCAACTGATGCCAGCGCTTGCATCCTTCAAGGCAACAACCAAACCATGTGCAGACTTTTTAATACTATTTACTTCATCCCCCATTATAATGGTTTTGGAAGTATCGCTTATTTTCCCTTTCAATTTACTATCATTCTCCGCTACATTACCTGTATGGAAAATGACACCTATCGGAGTTTTCGTATTGTCAAGAGTTGTGGAAAAAGTGCCGTCGCTGTAATAATAATCGCCCACAGTCGCTGTGATATTGGAAATCAGTGCACGAGCAACACATGTTATTCTTCCGTCTGTCCCCACTATGGTTACTTCAAGCATGGCTTTGTCGCCAATATCAATGCCCGCAGGAGCATGAACGGTAATAACAGATGTATAAACTCCCTGTGAAGCAACAGGTTTCGTTATTGTTGCACTCCAAGGCGTTGCAGCGGCTCGTGTCCGGATATCGGTGCCGACACCCTTGTCACTGACGACTTGAACCATGATAGCAGTACAGTCGCTTTCCCTGAAACCTGCTGGAAACGTGAAAGGAATTTCGGTAGTAAAGGCAGTTATGATTAAGGCGGAATTAGCCTGCCCTGCCTGGTCGTCACCAATGTAAAAAGCCCTATAAAGGGGAAGTTCTATCAGTTCAGTGCAAGTTACCGTTCCTGCTGCATCCGTATTGGTTATAGTAATAATAACAGAATTGCCGCTATCGTCTACTGTAATAGAGCTGGAAGCCCCATTTATCCCGTCTGTGCCGTCAACGCCGTCTTTACCTATAGCTTTTACACCTGTAGATGTCCAAGAAACACCTTTGTCGATAGAGATTTCCCATTCTTTGCTAACTGCATTGATGCGGACTCTCGGAGCAACAGCATCGTCACCTTTCATACCGGTCTCGCCCCGTTCGCCTGTAACACGCAGAGGGCTGCCATCGTTGTCCAATATATAGGAACCGTCCAAAGTCCAGTAATAAACGCCGCCGTTCTCTTTCACGCCTATATTGGGAACAATACCTGGAGCGCCGTCATTACCTTTTTCGCCTTGCCTTCCGTTCTTTATTATTACAGTTTCATTTTTCAGAAAAGCAATCATATAACCTGAACCATCTGGTAATTCACTTACACCTGTAACGTAATCGTTATCAGCAAGAGCAGCAATAAGACTTTGCATACTCTCGATTTGCACGTTAGCTGTCTTCTGCCACTCCTCAAGGGCAGAAAGTCGGGCATTGAGGGCAGTCTGTTCTGCACGTATTTCATCAAGGCTCTGCTGAGCACAACTGCACAATATAAATGTGGCAGCAAACAATAAAAATAAATTCTTTTTCATGAGAAGAAATTTTAATTGATTAACGGATTAGAAAGTAAAATACAGCCGGCAAATGCAAGAATGCTTCCTGCAAGAATATCTTTCCGATACAATTGCATCGGAAGCAGCACTTTTCGTTCCGTACAATTTTCCTTATAGAAAATTTCCCGGTTGGAAGCATACAAGGAGTCTTGAGCTGCTACCTGTAACTGCATAAAGGATGAGAGATGTGTTTTTTTCGTCATGTGGCATAGTATTAAGTTAAACATACAAAAAACGTGAGTCGCTGTATTTGTTTATCTTATCTATCAGGCCTTCGCATTGCCTTGCACTTAGATAAACAACAGCCACTCACGTCGTTTTGTATATAGATACTTTTCTTCCCGGTATACCTGGGAAGAAAGTAGGTATATAACACAGACGTGAGCGTTGTTGTTATCACCTTCAAGTGCATTTCAAAGTTGCGAAGTTTGATAGACGAAGATAATTTCAATAACGCTTCTTACAAAAATATAGATCCATTGCACCCAACGGACTGTTACAAAGATAAACAGTTTTTCCCAACCAAAGCGGGATTGTTCTGTTTTTATTTCACTTTTTTCAGGAATACCTGAAACTGCCACCACTTATTACGCTAGCTTGCCAACGGATATGCTCATTATCTCTTCTCATTTCTCGCGGATGCATCACCAGTTTATCCCCATTAAACTTCAGGTTCATTAGGAATAAACTTCAGGTTTATTCCTAATAAACTATCAGTTTAACCTAAGTAATCAGGAATAAACTCCAGCATTCTTGTGCCCAAAGCCCTCTTATTTATAGAAAATAAGCGCAGACTGTGCCGGAACTGAAATCTCCGGTCCGTACATCGTTCCCAATCCCTTCTCACTGATAAATCCGTCCTTGCAAACAACCGTATATTTGCCTTCGGGTACTGATACCTTAGCCGTTTCCTTACGCGCATTCAACACCACATAGATATCTCCCCACGCATCACCGCCGGCATGCTCTTTCAACCGATAAGCCACTACGTTGCCGCCCTCAGCCGGCAGGAACTCCAGATGTTTGCGAACCAGTCCGGCATCTCCCAGGCGGAAAGCCGGATGATGTTTACGCAACTGAATCAATCCTTTATAATAAGCAAACACATCGGCATGCTCCGTCTTGCGTTTCCAGTCGATGGCATTGACGGAGTCCGGACTTTGATAGCTGTTGTGTACGCCCTTCTTATCGCGCATCACTTCCTCGCCTGCATAGATGAAAGGCACGCCCTGCGAAGTGAACACCGCCGTTTGCGCCAGCTTATCCAACCGGGCAAGCTCTTCGGGAGTGATACCGGGGATGCTGGACTTCAGTCTGTCCACCAGGCACATATCATCGTGGCAAGATACATAGCTAATCATCTGCGTGGGTTGTTCCGCCCAGGGAGCCTTACTGTAATTCACTTTTCCATTATCAACCTGCGGATGCCTGACAGCACCGACAATACCGAATTTGATACTCTCCTCTCCCCCCGGCAGTCCGGCAAGGAAAGCGCCCTGACGGTTATCGTTGAACGGACCGCGCAACGCATCACGCATTTCGTCGGAGAAAGCTGCGATACCCGGCATCTTATAGGTATTGGCTTTCATCGCCAAGGAGTCCTGCGCCAATTGGGGAGCCGATGCGGCCCATCCTTCTCCATAAATAAAGATGGTAGGGTCTACCGCTGTTGCCGCCTTGCGTATTTCGTTCATGGTTTCGATGTCGTGAATGCCCATTAAGTCGAAACGGAAACCGTCGATATGGTATTCGTTTATCCAGTGCAATACGGACTCTACCATATATTTGCGCATCATAGGGCGGTCGCTCGCCGTTTCGTTGCCGCATGCAGAAGCATCTGCGAAACCGCCGTCCGGAGCCTGACGATAGAAATATCCGGGAACGGTACGCTCGAAATTGCTCTCGGCCGTATTGAAAGTGTGATTGTACACCACATCCAGCACTACGCGGATGCCTGCCTTATGCAAGGCTTGCACCATTTGCTTGAACTCACGGATACGCACATCCGGTTTATAAGGGTCGGTGGCATACGAGCCGTCGGGCACATTGTAATTCTGCGGGTCATACCCCCAGTTGTATTTGTTCTCGTCCAGTCTGGATTCATCTACAGAGGCATAATCATAGGAAGGAAGGATGTGCACATGCGTCACTCCCAGTTCTTTCAGGTGGTCGATACCGGTTGCCAGCTTGTCCGGATTTGCCGTACCTGTTTCCGTCATTGCAAGGAACTTGCCTTTGTTCCGAATGCCCGAAGAGGGGTCTATGGAGAAGTCACGGTGATGTACCTCGTAGATTATCACATCGGCAGGCGATGCCAGCGGCGGACGTTTATCTTCCGCCCAGCCTTCCGGGTCGGTTTCCCGCATATCGATAACAGCCGCACGCTTACCGTTTACACCTACAGCCTGCGCATTGATACCCGGCGTATCGCCCAGCCATTTTCCGTTGATTTTTACATTGAAAGTATAGAACTTGCCTTTCAAATCCTGCTCCACCTTAGTCGTCCACGTACCGTCTTCGGCGGGCGACATGGCAACCGTTTCGTACGCATGTCCGCCCTCTCCCGCATCATACAGCATCAGACGCACTTCATCCGCAGTAGGCGACCAAAGCGTAAATTGCGTAGCAGCCGGAGCATATTCCATTTCTGCCAGACTGCCCGTACGGACCGGATAGAGTTCGTACGACGCGTATTCTTTCTTTGAGGGGGCGCAACTGGCAACTGTTGTAGCCGCAACTCCGATAATGACAAGATTGTTCAATTTCATGGTAGTATTTTTAAGTATAAAATATTAAGTATAATATATAAGGTATAGGTCAGCGTTTTACTTTGTCGGGATTCTTGGCTATGAAGTCTTTCCAGCCGTGATATCCTTTCTCTGCAACAGGACGCCCCATTTGCAGAAAATGGCAGTAGGCAGCGGCAAGCCCGTCGGTGGCATCCATGAATACGGGCATTTCCTCCTTCGGAAAATGAAGCATGCGCTGCAGCATATCCGCCACCTGCTCTTTAGATGCCTGTCCGTTTCCCGTTATCGCCATTTTTATCTTCAGAGGAGCATACTCGGTAATGGGAATATCACGGCTCAGGGCAGCAGCCATAGCCACCCCCTGCGCACGTCCCAGTTTCAGCATGGACTGCACGTTCTTTCCGAAGAAAGGCGCTTCAATGGCAAGTTCGTCCGGCAGATAACTCTCGATAATACCCAGTACCCGTTCGTGGATGTGGCGAAGTTTCAGATAGTGGTCGCCAAATTTGCGAAGGTCTATGATACCCATAGCAATCATTTCGGGCTTGGTTCCCGCCACACGCAGCACCCCGTACCCCATAATGGTAGTACCGGGGTCGATACCCAAAATAATTTTTTCCTTTACCGGCTGTATCACACTATCACCTCCATTAATGTCGGGAAACCGATTACTTTGTCCTTGAATATTTTCAGTAATTCCTCGTTCAGCTTCACTCCCTGTTCCTGATGCCAACGATGAAGTATGGCTGAATTTTCCACCTCAAACTGTACAGAGTAACAGACACTTCCCTCCTCAATATGGCTTAGTATGCGTGCAATGCGCGGAGCATACAGCGCACCGTGCTTCTCTACTTCGGGAAGATAAAATTCCTGCATCCAGGTGAGGAAGTATTTCTCCTGTCCTTCCTCTACATGATAGGTCGTATTATAGATCAACATAATTTCTTTTTGCATTTTATTGCGCAAACATAGCAATTATTTCAGAATAATGCATTATATTTGCGCCATCAAATAAAGCAGGTAGTTCTGCAAACGTTAGCAACGGGGCGTTAGCTCATCTGGCTAGAGCGCGACACTGGCAGTGTCGAGGTGATGAGTTCGAGTCTCATACGCTCCACAAGTTATCAAAATTAATTATACAAATCCTTGAATTCCGAGCATTCAAGGATTTTTTTATTTTCTTTTCCCCATTCTTTTATACTCATTCAAAGAGGTCGTAAAAAGCAACTCCCCCCAGCGAAAAAGAAAAGCGCATATTGCCCCATTTTATTTGGCTTGCTTATAAATGGAAAGAGGAGCGATACAACATCGTGTACTGCTCCTCCTTACCAATATATGAAAAAACAAATCCCGACTATTGCACATAACGGACCGTACTCCCAGTCCTGCTTTTAACATCGGCCTGTTCTCCTTCTAATAGTATTTCACGGCAGGAGCTGCCGCTCCTTTATATTGTTTATTGACATAAACACGTATCCAATCTATGTACATACAAGGCATGGCGCTGTTGTCCCACAGTTCAGGTTTCACAGCTCCGGCCCATGCTTTGGGATTGGTTGAGATACCGGTGCTAAAAATCATAAAGAAACCTTTAGGATCACTCCACGGCCAATCGGTATTACCATTTTCCCCTCGTTTGTGCTCAAAATAAGTAGCTCCATTTACCCCACCTACTATACGGTCGGGATACCATTCCAACCAATAGATATTCCATTTTGACATATCTCTGATTTCAATAGACGAAGTAACACTTCCTGCACCACCCACTACACCGGCATAATGATTTTCCGAGTGCAGGGTGAAATGAGCACGGTTGTTCAATTTCCTTTTAGGGTTCTCCAAAAGATCTATCTCACCATTGGCAGGCCAAGGAAGATTATTATTGCCCATAAACCACAACGCATCGTTGAACCCCTCATAGGCATTACGTTTGAATCGCACCTCAATGCGCATATTTTCTGTAAAATTACACCACTCCTCACTACTTCCGGGCAGAGCAGTCCGATAACATCCATGTGAGAATTTCACACGCTTACCGAAACGGTTATCCACCGAATCAGCTTCTTCTATGCTACGAATCTGCAATACACCATTCTTCACTTCCGAACAACGGCTGTTATCTACCCGGGCATCACGACTCATATGCTTGCCTCGATGTTCGATGAATCCCAACGGCAGTCCATTACGGGTATCCCGCTCCAGGAATTCATGTGCTGTGAAAAAACTCCATCCATCCACCGACGGATGCGCATCCCCAACTTTTAAAGTAAGCGGTGCACCGGGAACGGGATAGACTGCAGATTCATCATCTTTAGCAGGTAAAGCAACAGCGAATATTCCTATTTCAGCAATCGATGTGCATGGTTTCCCACTTATTTCAGCAAGAGGAACCAGACGGAAGAAACGTCCTCTATAACTTTGTTCAAAATGTACGAAACAAGTCACAGGGTTATGCATAATGTTACTGAACTCCCCGGATGTGGCACATGTTTTCCAATGCGAGCCATCCATACTGACTTCAAAACGGTATTTATAGATAGTTCCTGCCAGATTATCGTCCTGCGCAGGTGTATAGCTGAATCCGGTGATTTCGGCATCGCGCCCCAAATCTACCATGAATGTTTTGAGCCCTTCCGTACGCCATACTGTCTGTACATTTTTATCAAAAGCTTTCCGCATAGTCTCATCCGTACCGGAAAGACGCCATTGGCTTACCGGCACATTTCCCAACTGAACTTTAGCGCTATTGTCTGTCAGCGGACGGGCATAAAAAAGTCCTGTACGCAGAATGTGAGCTTCGTTACGCGCAGAGCGTATCGTCAGACGAATTTTCTCCGGTTGGCACTCTGTAAAACGCACCAAACGCTTGTAGCCCACAGTAGTACCTTCGGCAAGTGTCCGCCAATTCCCATCCCAATAGCCTTCTAATAAAAAACTTTCCACACGTTGTCCTTTGGTTATATCCTCCTGAATCATAAAGGTGTTTACAAGAGCATCCTTCCGTACCATGTATTCTTTCGATGTACCTGATAGGGCTTCCCACCGTGTTCTCCCCCTCTTCAGATAATCTTTTTCAAAAGTATTTTTGAGGTAAGTAGAGAACTCTTTTAGCCTGCGGCAATCATTTTCATGGATAAGTCCCGACTTATTGGGTGGAATATTGAGCAATAACACCGAATTATATCCTACCGACTTGAAGTAGATATCTGCCAGATGCGCAAGCGATTTTACATGACTATCCTCCTTGGAATGGTAAAACCAGCCCGGACGGATAGATACATCCACCTCCGAAGGAAACCAAAAAAGCTCTTTTGCACGTGCCACAATGTCCCGGCTTCCCAAATCTTTTGACTTGCCAAATACTCCCAGCTCCTTATTTTGTCCTATGGCACGGGAATAAATACCAGGAGTCAATACCGTAGCGCTCCATTCCGTCTTACGTCCGATGCCCTTCTCGTTGCCTACCCAACGAACGTCATCGCCCATGACAGCAGTAACCGCTTTTGGTTGTAAACGCCTGATTGTACGCTCAATAGCCTCCCAATCATAAATTTGCTTTTTGCCATTAGGCCCTTCCCCATTGGCTCCGTCGAACCACACTTCATGCACTTCTCCATAGTTGGTAAGCAACTCCGTAAGCTGCTCGATGAAGAACCGGTTATAGGCATCGCCTTGTCCGTAACATTCGGCATTGCGATCCCAAGGTGAAAGATATATACCGAACTTCAAGCCATATTTCTTGCAGGCATTGCGTAATTCGCGCACCACATCTCCCTTGCCATTCTTCCAAGGTGACGACACTACAGAATGCCGGGTAGTCTTGGTCGGCCATAGACAAAAGCCATCATGATGCTTGGCAGTAATGACAGCCATCTTGAAACCTCCTTCTTTCAAGGCACGCACCCATTGCTCGCAATCTAGTCCGGTTGGATTGAAAAGCGCAGGATCCTCCTTGCCGTCTCCCCATTCACGTTCTGTAAAAGTATTGATACCAAAATGTAAAAAAGCCGTCAGTTCCATCTGTTGCCACTCCAACTGCTGTGGTGTGGGTACTAACCGGGAGGCCATATCTATTTTCTCCTCCACCGTAGCTTGTGGTGGAAATTCCAAATGCTTTTCGTAATATTCCTGTGCATTGGACTGTGTATAACAGCTCAACAACATCAAAGCAGAAAAAAATGTCTTTTTCATGGTTATTCTTTTTCTATTCAATAATTATCTCATCTATGCACACCTTCGTTGTTTGCTCCGGACGAACATGCGTTGGCGGATTCATACCAGCTCCATAGGCAACAATACGCACATAGCGAGACTCATCTTTTAAATCAAACTGCACATCCTCTGTAAACATACCCTGTCTGAATATTTCCGTCTCTGTAAAGGACTGTTCTTTTATTTTCCGGTATTGACGATCATCCGGCGATACCCAGACCTCCATCCTGCGCGGTTTGTGGATGCCCATGCCGTAACTGTTGTTGAATCCCATTATGAGTTTCTGCATACGGGTTTTCTTGCCTAAGTCAAGGGTGATGCAGATTGTATCGTTATTTTCCCATGACGCCCATTCAAAGTCAGAACTGCGACTGCTCCCTCTGACTCCGTTAACCAGCACATCCTTTGCCGGAGAGTCCGTATACACTGTACAAGCTGTCGCCTTATTCAAACCAACCAGCAACGTCAGCATTTTCCCCATACGCTTTCCATTGTAAAAAGTTGCACATTTCAGCAGCGTGCTCTGTTTTACAATCAGAGGTTTTACATAGCGCGGAGAGTTGACCGTTGGTTCACCCCCGTCCAAGGTATAGGCTATCTCCACATCGGGACGAATACAATCCAGGGTGACTTGTAACTTGCCATTGCGAACCGTTACAGAGTGCTGAATATTATACATTGATTGGGCGAAATTCACTCCTTTGACGGCCAATCGTTCCGTAAAATGATCCAGTGCTTTCAGAAAGCGGCTCCAGTCTTTCTTTCCTGGTATAGTCCACCCCACTTCAGCCACAGCCGCCAACCGGGGGAACAACATATATTCCACATCACTGGTCCGGTTGCAGAACTCTGTCCACATAGAACCTTGCACACCCATCAACAGCGACTTTATCCCATCATTCCAAGTCGGTCCCACAGGTTCATAACTATAAATATCTTTCAATGTATTATTTCCAAAATAGGTATACGGTTCAAACCATTGGGGACCTTGATAACGGATAAGATACATGACACGAGCAGGAGTCATTACAAAGCGATGCCCTTGCCCGGCTGCTTTTAGCGCAGCTTCACCCATACCTCTCCAGCCAAATATAATAGCATCATCAGGTATCTGCGATTGGGTCAGTTCGTCCCATCCCATCACTTCACGCCCCTTGCTTTGTACATACTTGCTCATACGTCGCATAAAATAGCCTTGCAAATCTTCCTCATCCGCCAGTTTTTCCTCTCTGATACGTTTCTGGCAAAGCGGGCATTGCTTCCAATGCGTTTTCCAAGCCTCATCACCCCCTAAATGAATATACCGGGAAGGAAAAAGCGCCATTACCTCATCAAGAACGTCTTGCAGGAAATGATAAACATTTTCATTCCCCGCACAATAAATGATGTCAGCATGATTCCCCCCGAGTCCCGGCAACACACCAATGAATTTATCCACTACAGGACAAGCAAGCATCGGATAGGCTGCAAGAGCCGCATTGCTGTGTGCCGGCATATCTATTTCAGGTATAATTTCAATGCACCGTGAGGAAGCATATGCCACAATCTCGCGTATGTCCGTCTGGGTATAGAATCCTTTTTCCACGGTAGGCTCACCTTGCCGTTGGTTGTGCCTCTCATGGAAAAGCAAGCCTTCCCGTTCTACGCGACGGGAGCCTACAGCCGTAAGCAAAGGATGCTTTTTTATCTCAATGCGCCAACCGTTATCATCAGTAAGATGCAAGTGCAATGTATTTATCTTCAACAAAGATATACAATCTATCAGACGTAAAAGGTCTTCTTTAGGAATAAAATATCGGGCTACATCAATCATCACGCCTCTGTACCCGAAACGGGGACTGTCATTGACGGTAGCAGCCGGTACGCTCCAGTCGACATTCATTGCACGCTCTCCTCCCTCCAGCTCTGAAGGCAGAAGTTGGCGCAAGCTTTGAAAGGCATAGAACGCCCCTTCTTTACTCGATGTATACACGTTAATCCGCTTAGGAGTGATGACCAGGCGATAAGCTTCTTTTTTTAAGGAACTGTCAAAACGAAGGCAGACGTCACCGGCTTTCGCTGTTGTTTTCACTTGAGGAGTAAAGCCTGCAGGAACATTGAACAGCGAGGCGAACTGTTCTGCTACAGATACCATAGCTGTATCCTCTACGGTGATTACCGTACTGGCTTTAAATATGAAATTACCCTTTTCAAGCGTAAAATTCTCCGGTGCAGGTACAATTTCTAATTTTTGCATCTTGCGCTCTTCACCTCTGACATAAAGAATGCAGACACACAAAAAGAAGAAGGTCAAAATGAAGATATTTTTTTTCATTTCTATATTTATATGGTGAAAAATCAGTCTCTATCACGTTCCGGCGAGAACCGCACCGGATCGTTATACTGCTCTTGCAGCTCCAGCATGGTCTCTTTCAAACTATCTACAATTGACGTATAGTCGCTGTTTCCGTATAAATTATGCATTTCTGTAGGATCCACCTTCAGGTCATACAGCTCCCAAGTGTCAATATCATTGTAAAAATGAATAAGTTTGAAACGGTCTGTCCGTACTCCGTAATGACGTTTAACCATATGCTCTGCCGGATATTCATAAAAATGATAGTACAAAGCCTTGCGCCAATCCACCGGATGCTCACCTCTCAATAGCGGCAGCAATGATACTCCGTGCATATCCTCGGGCACTGGAATGCCAGCAAGTTCCAGAAAGGTAGGAGCATAGTCGATGTTCTGTACCATCTCACGGATTTCTCCTTTTGCCTTCAGCCCTTTGGGCAGATGCATAAGCAATGGTGTGTGCATAGACTCCTCATACATGAAACGTTTGTCAAACCATCCGTGCTCACCCATGTAGAATCCCTGATCAGAGGTATAAACCACCAATGTATTTTCCAGCATACCTTTGTCTTCCAAATAATCCAGGATTCTTCCGACATTGTCATCCAATGACTTAACCACCTTCATATAGTCTCTCATATACCGCTGATATTTCCATTCCGCCAGTTCCTTGCCTTTCAAGTTGAGCTTATAGAACTCTTCAGTAATAGGTGCGTAAAAATCTTCAAACTGCTTGCGCTCAAGCGAGTCCATACGGTTCAGCATACATTCATATGTCTTTTTCAAACGCGACTCCTGACCGTCTTTCAGCATTTTCAAATCATATATAAGATCCATATCTTCAGCAATGCCCATTTCCTGAGAAGCAGCGGCAATACGTCCTTCGTAATCATCATGGAAATTTTCCGGCAATGGAAAGACTTTATCTTCGTAAAGTGAAAGATTTTTGATTTCCGGTAACCAATTCCGGTGGATGGCTTTGTGGTGAATGAGCAGACAGAACGGCTTCTTCTTGTCCCGTGAGTTTTCCATCCAGTCAATACTCATATCTGTGATAAGATTCGTTATATATCCTTTCTTCCGGATAGTGTCGTTGTTCATGTTAATAAAATCCGGATTGTAGTAATTACCCTGACCGGGAACAATTTCCCAATAATCGAATCCAGTAGGAAGACTTTCCAAGTGCCACTTCCCGATAATTGCTGTCTGATAACCGTTTTCACGCAAAATTTTCGGGAAAGTCTGCTGAGTACCATCAAATACGCAAGTACTATTGTCGTAAAACTTATTACCGCAACTGTGTTTACCTGTGAGCATGCAGGCACGACTAGGCCCGCTAAGCGAATTGGCCACAAAACTATTGGCAAATCGCACTCCATCAGACGCAATACGGTCTAAATTGGGAGTATGAACATAACGACGATCATAGCAACTCATCATCTGTGCCGTATGGTCATCGGTCATGATGTACACAATATTATACGGCTTATATTTCTGTTCCTGCTTTTGCTGGCAAGAAAAAAGTGAGGAAGATACAATAGTCACCCCTGCTACTGAAAAAAGTACATGTGTTGTTTTCATTTTATTAGGATTACGAATTATGGATTACACACACTATATTATTAATTCCGTCTGCAAAAATGGCAAGCTCTTATATAGATTACAGCCCTATATTTACTATAAAAACTCCAATAATCGCTATTTTCATATTATTTTGATTAGTATGGAGAGTGCATCCCGGACTTAGCTTAATAAATAAAAGGAGGCACAGAGCAAACAGCTACTCTATGCCTCCAGCAAATATCTGCAAAACTGCTACTAAGGCAAAAATAGATTAATAACCAAAGTTGTTGTCATCTACCGTAATGCCTTCGTTATAATTGATTTCTGACAAAGGTATCGGCAATAGCAGATTCTTCTTCAAGAAGTCCTGAGTCAATGCTCCACCTTCCGCTTCGTTATAAAGACGATCCTGCTTATTATTTTTTGTTTCCTGATACGTTTCTACCGAGGCTCTCGTTATCTCATGATTATTGTGTTTTTCCAAGGCTTTTTTAAAGAGTTCCACACCTTTCAACCGTACCATTTCATACATATTGGGCTCACCTGCAAATTCAAAGATCCGTTCGTAATACAGATGCTCTCTCACTTCATCCTGCGTCAAAGTCTTCGGCCAGTCAGCCGGCTGAGCAGAAGTCCCTGCAGATGATTGTCGGGCACGTGTCAATACCTCATTAGCTAAATCAATAGCACGGTCTTTCTGCCCCAATTCATTATATACATCGGCCATCAAAAGCAACATTTCGGCATAACGGTATACAATCAGATTTTTATGACTGCGTGTACCCGTAGCTTTCTTATCGAACATTTTTCCGAAATAGGGAGAAGCGTGTTCTTTGCCAGAAGCTGCATAATCTGTTTGTACACTTTCTCCAATACGGGCCAAACGTGTGGAATCTTTTAGAGCCTGACCTGTTAAAGGAACCTTTTTATCAGGATTCATTGCCTCCGCCATCTTGGTATAGTCAGCAAATTTTGCTATAGAAGGATTCGAAGGGTCTTCCATGTCTGCATAAGGAAGTTCTGCTACAAAATCTTGCTGTAGCGGTATGCCGTTTTCCATTACTGGTTTTCCGTCTTTCATCACATAGACACCTTTCACCTTATATGTGATGTACGGATAAGAGTAAGTAGAGTCGTTGGCACACGGTTGGTCGCCCTTTTGCGGTACATCATCAGCCTGATTATTCTTATGCTGGCGCCAGCTGGTAAGGAAATTTATTTCCAAACGGGGATCACCGGGATAGGTAGCACGCATCCAGTCATAAAGCGCTTTGGTTGCCTTGTACGTCCCCCATGCGATACCACTGTTTGAGTGAGCCGGAGCAAAACGGTTACAAGCACGATTGAATACCAAAGTGGACTCTGCGTTATAGTTCAATTGGAAGATTGATTCTTTACTTCCATTTACATTGTCTACAAACAAGTCGCCAAATTTCGGTTGAAGTTGATATTTTCCGTACACTTCATCAAACATGGCTTTGGCATTGTTCAGATTCGTTTGTTTATCAATGTCCAAGCAAGCCATTTTATGATACACTTTGCCCAAATAAGCCTTGGCTGCCAGACTTGTGGCATAGCCATCATTTTGTGTTTCCGGTAACACCAAAGCTGACTTGAAATCATCGATAATCAATCCGAACACCTGTTCTTTCGGCGTACGGGGCATAGCGATTCCATCGGAAGAAGAGGCTGAAGTTCTCATGGGAACGTCACCAAAATGGGAAACCAAGTTGTAATAGGCAACACCACGCAAGAAACGTGCTTCTGCCCCCAGCTTGTTTTTGATATCATCCGAGAGTTCACTCTTGTTCAAATAGTCAAGGAAAGCATTGACTTCAGCGATTACTTTATACATACCGTTCCAAGCATACTCCACTTGTGTACTGGAAGTCAATACATTTAAACTGACATTAGGGTCTTCACCGGAATTACGGTTTGTCCAAGCAAAGCCAGAAGCGCTGATAGGCAATTCCTGCCATTGCTGACCATATCCGTTGGGAGCAGCCATATAGCCGTAGCATCCCAAGAGAGCTTGCCTGGCATTGGACTCACTGCTGAAAATCACCAAATTATTTTGGGAATAAAGGGGCTCTTCATCCAAACAACCGGTCAAAACAGCACTGCCGGTAAGCAGGAAAGAAAAAGCAATATATTTAAAATTCTTCATATTATTCAGTCATTTAAGTTGTTAGTGTAATGGAATTAAAAAGTAAGGTTCAAACCGAAGATGTAGGAACGCGGTGTAGGATAAGAGTTCATATCCACGCCCGGACGAAGTCCGTCGAAGGCAAAACTGTTCACTTCAGGGTCATAACCGCTGTAGTCGGTAAGGATGAAGGCATTCTTCACACTGGCAAATACTGACATGTTTTTCATTCCGATTTTGGAAATCAGGCTCTTAGGCAAAACATAGCTCAATGTAATGTCTGAACACCGGAAGTAACTTCCATCCTCTACATAACGGTCCATCACCATGTTCTGTACCTCAAAGTTGGCCGAGGGGAAGAGATTGCTGGGGTTTTCGGCAGTCCACATTCCCTGATAAGCTTCAGAAGTGATGTTGTTGGACTTCATACCCGGTGTGTTTATGTAACGGTTACCGGTGTTCAATATATCACGACCTTGTACTCCGTTGAAAGCAGCTTTCAGCGTCAGCGACTTCCAGGAAAGGCTGGTCTGGATACCATAAGTAAAGTCCGGATTGGGATTACCGATAATATCCTTATCCTTATCATCTACCACACCGTCTTCGTTTCTGTCGACAAACTTCACGTCACCGGCTTTCAATGTCTGCCCCATGGCAGTCTTATAGTAACCTTCCGTTCCATCAGTCTTAGTATAACGGATGCCCTTACCTTCTACCACATCGTCAACCTGTACGATACCGTCAGTCACATAACCGTAGAACTGTCCCGGAGCTTCACCTGCCAGGAACACATGGCCTACACCGAAGTGGTCACCCAAAGAATTACCAAAGTAACCGACTCTTTCACCCAATGCACCAAATTGTCCAGGCAACATACCCAAATCACCGATTTTTCCCTTGTTGACACCTATATTTCCGCTTACATTCCATTTCCAGTCTTTATGGTCAATGATGCAGGCATTCAGTGAGAATTCCACACCTTTGTTTGTCAATGATCCTTGGTTATAATAGGTTGTAGAGAAACCTGCCGAACCCGGAAGATCCCGACTGATAAGCAAGTCTGTAGTTTTCTTATTATAAACATCTATAGTACCTGTCAAACGGGAATTCCAAAAGCCGAAGTCTACTCCCACGTTCTAGGAAGCTGTCTTTTCCCATTTTAAGCTATTGTTTGCCAAGTTAGTAATAGTAAGCGTATTCAATGCATTGCCCAGTTTGTCGGCATAGATAATACTACCACCACCATACATGGCAAAAGTAGAATACGGATCGATACTCTGGTTACCAGTGATACCATAGCTCAAACGAAGCTTCAATTGGCTCAGCCATTTCAAACTCTTCATGAATTCTTCCTGTTCCAAACGCCAGGCGATAGAAGCAGAGGGAAAATACCCCCAACGATTATTCTTGGCAAACTTGCTGGAACCATCGGCACGAATAGAGGCTGTTATCAAATATTTCTCAAAAAGATTGATATTCACGCGTCCCAAGTAAGAAAGCAACTGATAATCTTTCTGAATAGGTGTCTGATATTCACGAGAACCGGCCATGTGCATACCATTTTCGCGCATTTCCATTACAGAAAACTTGGTTCCGACAACATTTTTGTTCAAGAAATTGTAATCCTCGTAAGTCATACCGACTGTACCATCCAAATTACCCCAAGAACCCAGCTTCGTATTATACATTACCAGATTCTCTACCGAGTAATTGCTCTTGTCAAGATTGGAAATGGCCAAGTAACCTTGGTTATTCATACCCTGATACAGCTCCAGACCATACCAGCGTTTACGTTCATTGGTATTGATGTTACCACCGGTACGGAGATTATAACGCAAAAACTTGCTGATTTTCCATGTCAGGTCCAAACTGGCATTGAAAGTTTTATCATCAGCCAAGTCTACATAATCATTTAACCAACTGAATACCGTTGTTTTAGCTTCTTGGTCGAAAGCAGGGTCGTCCTCCGGCATTTCATATGGAGCATAGTCCAAAGCCGTACGTGAAACGGCACCTGTAGAACCACCCAATGTATTACCACCGGCCATCATATCGTTCTGACGGAGAGAACCAGCCAAGGACAAACGTAGAGAAACAGCCTTGGACAAGTCGGCATTCAAGTTGGCACGCAAGTCACCTTGCTTCAGTCCTGTCTGCTTCACGGTTCCCTCAATATCCTTGAAATTAGCAGAGACGTAGTAGGTAGTCTTACCTGTACCACCATTTACAGATACGGAATAGTTCTGAGAAAAAGCTGTTTGATAAATTTCTTTCTGCCAGTTTCGTTCAGCCAGCACATGATAGGATTCAGGTTTATCAGGATCATAAGAACCTGTAGCATCACCAAATACATAACGTACTTCGTCACCAACCAGGTGGAACTGCCAGTTTTTCTCATCCGTCTGACGCGAATTACGATACAAGGCATGTTCACGCAAACTCATCATATTCAACAGTTCAGAAGGCTCTGCAATGGTGAAGTTAGCCGAAGCACTTACTTTTGCCTTACCTTCCTTACCTTTCTTTGTAGTAATCAAAATGACACCATTAGCACCACGGCTACCATAGATGGCGGTAGAAGAAGCATCCTTCAATATGGTAATATCTTCAATATCGGCCGGATTTAGCGAAGCCAAGGGGTCTTGTGCAATCTGAAAGTCACCTGAAATACCAGAAGAAGCAAATTCACCGGTAGAAGCCTGCGGGATATTATCAATCACATATAAAGGTTGGTTATCGCCACGCAAAGAACTGGCGCCACGAATCGTAATAGAGGAAGCAGCGCCCGGAGTAGCAGATGCTGTATTTACTACCAGACCGGCAACTTTACCATCAAGCAGATTGTCTATAGATGTCGCTTTCATAGCCTCATTGCCATCCGGACGCATGGTAGTCAAAGCACCGGTCAAGTCACCCTTGCGAGCCGTACCGTAAGCCACGACGACAACTTCATCCAATTGCTGCAAGTCGTCTTTCAATGTTACATTAATATTGGTACGATTACCTACTTTTATTTCCTGCGTTGTATATCCAATAAAAGAGAATACCAATATAGAATTGGAATTTGGAACGGAAACAGTATAATTACCATTTACATCAGTTATGGTACCACTGGCAGCACCTTTTACTTGTACGTTTACACCAGGCATCGTTTCACCATTACCATCGTACACAATACCTTTCACTTGAATGGCCTGAGCGAGAGCTGTGGTTACAGCTAACAGACATAGCACCATCACAAGCATCGCCTTTTGAAGTCTTTGTCTCATAGAATTAAATTTAAATAAATATTGTCGTTTCAACGCTGCAAAATTGCAAAACAATCCAAAAACCGAAGTACAAAAATCACTATTAATAGGTCTAAAAATCACTATATTTTCATTGATAGTATTTTTAAGGACTCCAGCTTCTGAAATAAAGCATTTATGCCCATTTCATCGGTATTACATTCATTTCCAATCAGGAAAAGAATTCATAAACTTCACTATACGAACAAGAAATCTATCGTTTAGTCAAAATCAGACATCCATTCTGATAGGTTATACGATAGCTTTTCCCTTTTTGAGTCTTGAAAATCAGCACAGCGTCCCGATATCTCAATATGCAAGGTGTTCCCGCATAAGAAATAATGTCAACCTGTCGCAGCTTTCCATCTTTCCAGCATACATCCAATGAAAAATTTCCACGGGCACAAAGTCCGGACACAGAACCGTCACTCCAAGCATCGGGCAAAGCTGGCAACAAGTGAATGAATCCCATGTGACTTTGCAGCAGCATTTCCGTAACACCGGCCGTGCCACCAAAATTCCCATCAATCTGGAAAGGCGGATGCATGTCCCAAAGATTATTCAATGTTCCGTGTTTTAAGAGATTACCAAAAAGTTTATAAGCATGATTACCATCGTGCAGACGCGCCCACTGATTAAGTTTCCAACCCATACTCCAACCGGTTGCTCCATCACCCCGGTGTTCCAACACCACTCTGGAAGCATCGGAAAGTTCAGGGGTGGTTATCGGTGATACCGTATGCCCGGGATGCAAACCAAAGAGATGGTTCACATGACGATGCTGGTCTTTCGGATCATCCATATCACCAGACCATTCCATCAGCTGGCCATAGCGCCCAATTTTATAAGGAACCAACTTCTCCAATACCTGCTCCCAGTATTTGCGTTCTTTAGCATCCACCCGCAGCACTTTGCTGGCATCGATAGCATCGAGTAGAATTTCACGGACTACTGCATGTACGAAGGTTGCTCCCTGGTCTACCGGACCATGTTCAGGAGAAGTGGAAGGAGCCGCAGTATAGGTACCGTCGGGTTTATGCCATAAGTAATCTACGGCAAAGTTAGCACTACTTTTAATCAGTTCATAACCGATTTCTTTGAGAAACTTCACATCTCTGGTGTAATCATAATACTCCCAAATGTGTGTTGCCAGCCATGGTCCTGCCATAGGGTTGAAATTCCACGACATATTCTCACTCTCCAACGGTGTAGTAAAACCAAAGATATTTCCAGAAATGGAAGCCGTCCAGCCACGAGCCCCAAAATATGCCCGAGCAGTCTTCTCACCAGGTTTTACCAAAGTACGGATGAAATCTATGAGCGGTTTCATGCATTCGCTCAGATTAGTAGAACATGCCGGCCAATAGTTCATCTGTAGATTGATATTGTTGTGATAGTCCACACGCCACGGACCATCTACATTATTATGCCATATACCTTGCAAATTGGCAGGAAGATTGCCGGGACGAGAACTGGCTATCAACAAGTAACGACCAAACTGATAGTACAATTGTTCTAAATAGAAATCTTTTTGACCTTCGCGATAACGACTCAAACGTTGAGTAATCGGCATATCACGAAAATCAGATGAATTTGTCAAGTTCAGTTTCACACGGTTGAACAATGCTGTATAATCTGCATAGTGAGCTTGATATAACGCTTCATAGCCTTGTTTTTCTGCCTCATTTATCCAATAAGTTGTCGTTTCTTCCGGATTTACTCCCACATACGTTTTCGGATTAGTGAAGTCAGGGTTGAAATTAATCAGATAGTCAGTATCAGCTGTAATCAGAAATACCACCTCATCCGCTCCTTCGATAAGGAGTTGGTCATGAGTATTCGTTACAGTTCCACCTTGCGTTAAAACCCGCATACGCACTACATACTCCATACTATTATTATCTAATCTGGCTCGAAAAACCAATCCATTTTTCCCTTCAGGTTGTAAAGAGCCTGCCGAAACCGGATTAGGAGCATAGCTGAATCTAAGGTTCTGTTTAGCAGGGCGGTCAGCACTATAACGCATCACCAAAACGTTTGCAGGATAAGATATAAATGAAGTACGCTTATATTTTACTCCATCTTTGCAAAATTGTACTATTGCACGGGCTGAATCGAGCGACAGTTCACGGCGATATCCGCTTATCCCAATAGTACTTAGTCCTGTTTCTATGTAGAATTCTCCCATCGTCGTAAAGTTACCGAACCGGAATGGGTCTTCTTTATAAGATTCATATGGAACTGTACTGTTGAAGTTCTGGCAGGTCAGACGTTCGGCCTTTTCTTGATTACCTTCAGTAAAGGCTTTACGAATCTCGTCAAGAAGATAAGCAGACTGCTTATTTACATTCCAATAATACGCCGCTCCCTTAGCGGTATTCGGTCCTCCTCTCCATAAGGTTTTCTCGTTAAAGGTAATACGTTCGGCTTCTATTGATCCTAAAATATTAGCACCTATACTGCCATTGCCCAAAGGCAAGGAAGCTGATTCCCATTCTGCATCCGGATTCTTAGCATGGTCTCCAGCTGAAATAGGTTTCTTATCCTTCCATAATTCCGGATTTCCACCATACCATACAGCATGACCGTTTAACGTCGTGGGAGTATCAAACCAGTAAGACAAGGGTGGTTGTATGCCCTGACCATAAACGCCAAGGCTCATTAACAATCCTATAAATATAATCCTGTTTCTTTTCATATTATCCATAAAGTACATACCAAGCAGCTCACACAAAAGAGAATCATAGCAATGAGTTGATTCCTGCGATAGCATTTCCGCATCCACTTCTTCCATCTCTGTTATTTCCGGATTTCCTCTACTACTGCACGCTGTAAAGAAAGTGAATTTTCATAATCACAGTCGGTGGCCAAATCCCATGACATCACACCGCGCATGTGCTGGCCGAGCGGTTACCCAACTATGAATCGGCAACATACTGAAGAAAGTTTCGTCCAACTTATCTTTCAATTCAGTACCCAAATACATATTAAAATAGGCATTCACTACTGTCCCGTAAAAGTGGATAAATAGTTCTTTGAAATTATTGAAATATAGTCAATTACACGGTTTTTTGAA
>NZ_JBCODG010000076.1:0-2313 GCF_040928965.1 Bacteroides sp. 2201st1_D9_2201SCRN_220225
TGGCTTGCCGTTCGTTATGCGTTGCGTTCAGATAGGTATCGTCGATGATGAGGGAATCGGTGCCGTGGGTCTGAAAGGGGATGATAAGTTCTTGGGGGCGCACAGGCAGGGCGGCGCATAACAGTTCCCGGTTTTTGCGTACGCAATCCGCATCGTCTCCGGTATAAGGAGTGCAGTTGAAAGAAGCATAGCTGCCGGTGCTGCATCCGCCATGCCGGGTGGTTACAAAACAAGAAATGTCGGGATATGGGGCAAGTACCTCATATCCCAACATTCTTTTATCTTTTGTGAGGGGAATCATTTTCTGTCATCCTCCCAATCCTCTTCCTCGTATTCAAAGTCTTCAAGGTCCTCGATGTCCTCGTCGTCAACGTATTCGTAGCTGAGGTCTTCGTCCTCGCCTTCGTCTTTCAGTTCTTCTTTCAGGTGGCTCATGTCTTTGGCGCGGTGGGCAATGCTTTCAATCTTGCCTTCTATCTTGTTGCTTTCCTTGTTCAGCTCTTCCCATAGCATATCTTTCAGTGTGGAGATGCCCAGACCGGAAATGGCCGAAATGAATACGTGCGGAATGCTTTCGGGCAGTGTAGGCTCTATCTCGTCCATCAGCTCCTGATCCAGCATATCGCATTTCGTGATGGCAAGCACACGCTGTTTGTCCAGCATTTCGGGATTGAAAGTACGCAATTCGTTCAGCAGAATTTCATATTCCTTACGGATGTCGTCGCTGTCGGCAGGAACCATGAACAGCAACAGTGAGTTGCGTTCGATGTGGCGCAGGAAACGGAGTCCCAAACCTTTGCCCGCACTTGCCCCTTCGATGATGCCGGGAATGTCCGCCATAACGAATGACTTTCCGTCGCGATAGGACACGATACCCAGATTGGGCTCCAATGTAGTGAAGGGATAGTTGGCGATTTTCGGTTTTGCCGAAGACACAGCCGAGAGCAGTGTCGACTTTCCTGCATTGGGGAAGCCTACCAGACCGACGTCCGCCAGCAGTTTCAGCTCCATGATAACCGTCATTTCCTGCATCGGTTCGCCCGGCTGTGCGAAGCGGGGAGCCTGACGGGTGGCGGTTTTGAAGTGCCAGTTACCCAGTCCGCCGCGTCCGCCTTTCAGCAGAATGACTTCCTGACCGTGCTCGGTTACATCGCATATGTATTCACCGGTTTCGGCATTGTACACTACCGTGCCGCAGGGCACTTCGATTATTTTATCCTCTCCGTCCTTGCCGAAACTGCGGTTCTTGGAGCCCGACTCGCCGTGGCCTGCCATGATGTGGCGGTCGTAGCGCAGGTGCAGCAGGGTCCAGTAGTTGCGGTTGCCGCGGAGAATCACGTGGCCGCCTCGTCCTCCGTCACCTCCGTCGGGGCCGCCATTAGGAATGTATTTTTCACGTCTCATGTGCGTGGAGCCTCGACCGCCCTTACCGGAGCGGCAATAGATTTTTACGTAGTCAACAAAATTCGATTCAGCCATATTCTTTTTACTTTTTAGGTTGCTTTATTGTTACCGTCGGGATAACAGGCGCAAAATTAGTGATTTCAAGCGATATGCTCAAATTTGGGTTGTGATTTGTTAGGTTGGATGGATTGATAACGTTATTTTTGTTCATTGATTTACATCCTAATACAATAATCTTAATGAGTGAACTGAGAACGATTCCCAATATAGGTGCCTGCACGGAGCAGGACCTGATACTGATGGGGTATACCACTATCGCCTCATTGCGTGGCAAGAGTGCCGAAGAACTTTATGCCGAGGAGTGCCGGTTGCGCGGTTGCACTCTTGACCGCTGCCAGTTGTATCTTTATCGTGCCGTGGAATACTTTGTAAACACCGGGAATCCCGACCCGATGAAGTGCAAGTGGTGGTTCTGGAAAGATGATTTTGTTGAGCCTTCTCCCTGCGGTGCGGTTTGCGTGGAGTGTGCTTCTTTTCCGCTGGAATGCGGCGGATGCAGGAAAATAAAAGGAAAAGTATTCTGGTTGCGGTATACGGGTGATGATGTCTGCCGCATTTATGACTGTTGCCGCACCAAGAGGAAAAAGAATTGCGGTGATTGTCCGGACTTGCCTTGCGGGTATTTTGTAAAAGACCCCACTGTTTCGGATGAACAGAACGAGGCGAATCTGTGTAAAATGGTGGAACGGCTGAGAGCCGATGTAGGAAATAATATAAATTACGCGAACCGCACGGACGAGTAGTCATCCGTAGTGGTTCGCGTAATTTGCGTTAAAAATATCTGCTTTAGATATCAAATATTATTTCGCAGCGTCAATTGCTTTGCAAACATCTGCCGTAATAGTATCC
>NZ_JBCODG010000076.1:2466-21420 GCF_040928965.1 Bacteroides sp. 2201st1_D9_2201SCRN_220225
GCGTTTCATCAGTTCGTCTTCGGGAACGTCAAGATCCAGCATAACGTTTACGCTTTGTCCGCGTTCGGCAAGCATCTTCTTCAATGCTTCTGCCTGTGCGATAGTACGGGGGAAACCATCGAAAATAACGCCTTTGCTATCCTTGAAGCTGTCCAGTGTGCTTGCCAGGATGTCGATAATCAGTTCGTCCGGCAACAGTTGTCCCTGGTCGATGTAGCCTTTGGCTGTCTTGCCCAGCTCAGTGCCGTTCTTGATTTCTGCGCGGAGCACGTCTCCGGTGGAAATGTGGTTGATACCGTACTTCTCTACAATTCTCTCGCTTTGTGTTCCCTTACCTGAACCGGGAGCACCGAAAATTACAATGTTCAACATTTGTTTAGCTATTATTTTTGATTTACAAATTAATACCTTTGCCTTGCTGCCTTTTCCCGGTTTCAGTCTACTACGGTATAGATGTCGGGATAGTTGCGTCCGAATCCGTCATAGTCCAGACCATAGCCCACGATGAAGTCGTTGGGAATGTTCATGGCTACGTATTCGATGTTCAAGTCTACTTTCAACTTGTCGGGTTTCACCAGTAACGAGGCGATGTGAATTTCCTTGGGACCGCGTGTGCCGAGGGTTTCCAGCAGGCGTTGCATGGTGAGGCCGGTATCTACGATATCTTCGACAATGACAATGGTGCGTCCGGAGATGTCTTCGTTGATGCCGATCACTTCTTTGATTACTCCCGTAGAAGATACTCCCTGATAAGAGGCAAGTTTAACGAAAGAAATCTCACAAGGAATGGTGATGCGCTTCATCAGGTCGGAAGTAAACATGAACGAGCCGTTCAACACACTTAGGAAAAGCGGATTCTTACCCGCCAAATCGCGGTTGATTTCGTTCGCTACACGGGTTACTTCTTTCAATATGTCCTGTTCCTTAATGGAAACGGTGAACATTTTGTCTTTTATTTGTATGGTATCCATAAATGGGAGTTTTTAGAAAGTTGGCGCAAAAATAGTGATTTTATTCCACTCCGTGCATCATCTTCTGCAATTTCTTTGAGAGTAGGAAAAGGATAAGCGATGCGGTGGCGGACATTACGACAAATACCATGAAGAAGTCGTACATCGTTTCTATGCGGTAGCCAAGCAGTGTCTTTACTTTTCCGGCTTCGGGATAGAGCCCGCTCAGCGTACCCGCAAACTTGTTGGCTGTGGCCGTGGAGAGATACCATATACCCATCATCAGCGAAGCAAAGCGGATAGGAGTGAGCTTGTTCACCATGGACAATCCGATAGGCGAAAGGGCAATTTCGCCCATGGTGTGGATGAAATAAAGTCCTGTGAGCCAGATGAGGCTTACCTTGACGCCGGGTTGCACATCCTTTACAGCGAAGCAGATAACGAGATAACCCAAGGATAGAAGCAGCAAGCCGATGGCCTGTTTGGTGGGAGAGGCGGGTTCCATGCCCCGTTTATTGAGGAAGCCCCATACTCCCGGCATGATGGCTGCCAGTATCACTACGAAGAATGGATTGAATGACTGTATCCAGGAAGCCGGCATTTCCCAGCCGAAGATAACGCGGTCGGTCTGTTCGGAAGCGAAAAGCGTCAGTGAAGCGCCTGCCTGTTCGTAGGCTGCCCAGAAGAAGATTACGAAGAAGGCGATGATATAGATGACAAAGATGCGGTCGCGTTCAATCTTCGTAAGCGAGCCTTCCAACAGGATGCTGACAGGAAAGACGATACAGGCGGTGAAGATGCCGATGCTGATCCAGTCGTTGCCGAAACACCAGTAGAAGAAAACGGCAAGCGCTATTGTCAATACTCCTAATAAGAGATAATTACGTTTTTTCTTGCTGTTGTGCATAGTGGATTGGGCGGCTGTCTTTGTAGCTTGCGGTTGTTCCTTTTTAGCATCGGGAATGATGCCGAGCTGCTTGCCGTCGGGACCGATAAGGTATTTATTCTTCTGTGTCTCGAACAATATGACCGTAAAGACGGTGACAATTGCGGCAATCAGAAAGCCCCATTTGAAGTCGTTCGGATTACCGGTTTCGCCAAAATAGCCGCATACCAGCGGGGCAAGGAAAGAGCCTACGTTGACGCCCATATAGAATATGGTATAGGCGGAGTCCAACCGTCTGTCGCCCGGTTCGTACAATTGTCCCACGAGGGAAGATACCGTAGGTTTGAAACATCCGTTTCCCAATATAAGGAAGGTGAGTCCGCCATACATCAGCCAGTGCGACAGTTGGACAGCGTCCAGCATGGAAGCGCTGAAGAACATCAGAAACTGTCCCAATGCCATCATGATGGCTCCCCAGAAGACAGAACGGCGGATGCCCCAGTATTTGTCGGCAATATATCCGCCGATAAGCGGGGTGAGGTAGACCAGTCCGGTGTAGCTGCCGTAGATGGAAGCGGCGTGTTCTTTGTCGAACAGCAAGGCCTGTGTCAGGAACAGAATGAAAATAGCCCGCATGCCATAGTAGCTGAAACGTTCTGCGGTACTGGTGGCGAAAATCAGGTAAAGTCCTTTAGGGTGTTTGGATGTGCTCATTGGTTATGTGTTAATTGTCTTTATATGTTTTGAGCCGCAAAAGTAGTTATTATTTTTTGTACCTTTGCTCGTAACTTAAACGAATAAACTGCAATGATAAAAATATTTCCTACCATTCAGATAAAAGAACTGGATGCCTATACGATAGAGAATGAGCCGATTGCTTCCATAGACCTTATGGAGCGCGCTTCGCAGGCTCTGGCAAAAGCCATATCCGAGCGCTGGGGAGCGGAAACCCCTTTTACGGTATTTGCCGGCCCCGGCAACAATGGGGGAGACGCGCTGGCTGTTTCGCGTCTGCTGGCAGAGCAGGGATATCGGGTGGAGGTATATCTCTTTAATACGAAAGGTACTTTGTCTCCGGATTGCGAAACGAACAAGGAACGTTTGGCAAGGGTTTCCGGAATTGATTTTCATGAGATAACCACGCAATTCGTGCCGCCAGTGCTGACAGCGGAGCATGTGGTTGTAGACGGACTGTTCGGCAGCGGACTGAACAAACCTTTGAGCGGTGGTTTCGCTGCGGTAGTGAAGTACATCAACTCCTCGCCGGCTACGGTAGTTGCCATTGATGTGCCTTCCGGTTTAATGGGAGAGGACAATACCTATAATATTCAGGCTAATATCATCCGTGCAGACCTGACGCTAAGCTTGCAACTGCCGAAGCTGGCTTTTCTCTTTGCCGAGAACGAGCCGTTTGTGGGTGAGTGGCAGTTGCTGGATATCGGTTTGAGTGAGGAAGCCATTACAGAAAAGGAAACGGATTTTGCGTTGACGGAACACGAGGATATGGCATCGGTGCTGAAGCCACGCGGCAGGTTTGCACATAAAGGAAGCTTCGGACGCGCCTTGTTGATAGCAGGTTCGCAAGGAATGGCGGGAGCGTCGGTGCTTGCGGCACGTGCTTGCCTGCGCTCCGGAGTGGGATTGCTTACGGTTCATATTCCTTTTTGCAATAACTTTATCGTGCAGACTGCCGTACCGGAGGCCATGACGGAAATAGATATAAACGATGTCCGTTTTTCTTGTGCCACTGATACTGACGACTATCAGGCGGTGGGTATCGGTCCGGGATTAGGCAGGGCGGAAGATACCGAAGCTGCTTTACTGGATCAGATAGATTCTTGCCAGACGCCCATGATAGTGGATGCCGATGCGTTGAACCTGTTGGGTGAACATCGCAGTTACATCGGCCGTTTGCCCAAAGGCAGTATTCTCACTCCGCATCCCAAAGAATTGGAACGGTTGGTTGGGAAATGTCAGAACTCGTACGAACGTTTGACAAAAGCCCGTGAACTGGCAAAAAGCGCCGGAGTATACATTATATTGAAAGGTGCTTATTCCGTTATTATTGCACCGTCGGGAAAGTGCTGGTTTAATCCTACCGGAAATCCCGGCATGGCGACAGGGGGTAGCGGTGATGTGCTTACGGGTGTCGTATTGGCCTTGCTGGCGCAAGGATACGATGCGGAAACTGCTGCACGTATGGCCGCTTATGTCCATGGACTGGCGGGAGATATTGCTTGCAAGAAGCATGGAGCAATGGGTATGACGGCAGGGGATATTGTTACTTGCTTACCGTTGGCATGGCGGATGCTGGAGGAGAAATTGTAAACTGCATGTTAATGTTGGTATTTCAATATTCTGATGTTTTAAAAACTAATAGATTCGTTTTTTACATTCTTGTAGTAATATGGAAACAACCTTGCTTCAGTTCATATTTAATGTAGCACTTTTCTGCTCTCTTCAAGTCGCGCAATACCTCGGACAGCACCAGCTTCAATGTATCCGAACTGACATCCTGTAACGGACGTCCGTCTTCATCCTCTACTTTCTGGAAGCGTTTCCAACTGACATCGAATGTCGTGCCGTAGCAATGAGCGGAATTTTCGGATGCATTGCCGTTGCGACGGCGCAGACGCTTGACATCGTCTTTTGTACGCAGTACGGAAGTTACTGTAATCTTGTTCGGATTCAAGCCTTTGGCAGCCAGGGAATCGAGAAAGTTATAACCGATTGTATCGAGCAGGGCAGCCGCTCCCGGAATGAGATACGGGACGGAATGTGTCAAAGAATCAACCGCGTACAAATCATTTGTTGCGATATACTGCAACGTTTCTTTCATTTTTTCCGCTTCCTCGCGCGATGCTAACGGACGGATGCCGATAGCTTGCGCCACATTCAAATGCTTTTCATTCAAATCGCCGAAAGAACGTTTGTAACTGATAACACCCCGTATGTTGTGCGGTTCATTCAGCTTGAGGGACATGTCTTTTTTCTTACATCCAGCCAGGCAGCAAGTTATTGCCATGCCTGCCAATAAAAACAGGGAAATGAAACGGCTTTTATTATACATAATTAATTCTGAACTTTGTAGAATTGTGTAATTTGTGGTGAAAACTCCTGCAAAGATAGTGTAATCCTATAGAACAATTGGAAGAGTTTGCTGCTTTTTTCCCCTCTTTTTGTACCTTTGCAGCCAAATTCAGGAATAAAAAGAAACGTGCAGCGATATTTTATCTATTTGGCCTACGACGGCACTGCTTATCATGGCTGGCAGATTCAGCCCAACGGTGCAAGTGTGCAGGAGTGTTTGATGAAAGCACTCTCTACCTTGTTGCGGCGTGAAGTGGAGGTGGTGGGTGCCGGACGCACCGATGCCGGTGTACATGCTTCCCTAATGGTGGCGCATTTTGACAGTGAAACTCCGTTGGATGTGATATTCATGACGGATAAGCTGAACCGCCTGCTTCCCCCGGATATTTCCGTTTACCGTCTGCGTGCCGTACGTCCCGATGCTCATGCGCGCTTTGATGCCACGGCACGTACATACAAATACTATGTTACTACGGCCAAGATGCCTTTCAATCGTCAGTATCGTTGCCGTCTGTTCCAGACTCCGGACTTTGAACGGATGAACGAAGCTGCCCGGACTTTGTTTGAATATACGGATTTTACCAGTTTCAGCAAGTTGCATACCGATGTCAAAACCAATAATTGCAAGATAATGCACGCTGCCTGGACGCAGGTAGATGAAGTGACCTGGGTATTTACCATTCAGGCCGACCGTTTTCTGCGGAACATGGTACGTGCTGTAGTGGGTACATTGCTCGAAGTCGGCAGGGGTAAACTTACCATCGGGGGCTTTCGCCGGGTTATCGAACAAAAAGACCGGTGCCGTGCAGGAACTTCCGTTCCCGGTAACGCTTTGTTCCTTGTAGATGTTGCCTATCCTGAAGAAACTTTTATTAGCGGTTAGTGGTTAGTGATAAGTGATTACTTTTACTCTTTCTCTTCTTGTAATATAGCTAATTCATAACTTATAACTCATAATTCATAGCTAAAATCAATGTGGTTATTATTAGCCTTTCTCTCGGCAGCCTTGTTGGGATTTTATGATGCTTTCAAGAAGCAGGCGCTCAAAGACAATGCCGTGCTTCCGGTTTTGTTTTTGAATACGGTATTTTCCAGTTTAATATTTCTTCCGTTTATTCTGGTATCGTGTTTTGCTCCTGCTGTGTTGGGAGGTACGATGTTTGATGTTCCTGTAGTGGGATGGGGTGTGCATAAATTTATCATCATCAAATCTTTCATCGTTCTTTCCTCGTGGATATTCGGATATTTCGGAATGAAGCACTTGCCGCTTACCATTGTAGGCCCGATTAATGCAACGCGTCCGGTAATGGTACTTGTGGGAGCCATGCTTGTATTCGGCGAGCGGCTCAATCTGTATCAATGGATAGGTGTGATGTTGGCAGTCCTGTCGTTCTTTATGTTAAGCCGTTCCGGTAAGAAAGAGGGTATCGACTTCAAGCACAATAAATGGATTCTCTTTATTGTACTGGCGGCCGTGACGGGTGCTGTCAGCGGATTATACGACAAGTATCTGATGAAGCAGCTGCCGCCTATGGTGGTGCAGTCATGGTACAACATCTATCAGGTGTTTATCATGTGTCCCATTATCCTGTTGCTGTGGTATCCCAAGAGAAAGGAAAGTACACCGTTCCGTTGGGATTGGACTATCATCGGTATATCCGTCTTTCTTTGTGCAGCAGACTTTGTGTATTTCTATGCCTTGAGTTATGAGGATTCCATGATTTCTATCGTATCTATGGTACGACGTGGCAGTGTGGTTGTTTCTTTCCTGTTTGGCGCCCTTTTCTTCCGTGAAAAGAATTTAAAAAGCAAGGCGGTAGACCTCATTTTGGTGCTGATTGGAATGTTCTTCCTATATTTGGGGAGCAAATAGAATTTCAATAGCGCGTATGGCAGAAGATTTGTGTATCAGTAATGGCGGCAAAGAAGAGAAGTATCGTATGTTGCTTCCGCAAATTAAGTGTCTGATTGAAGGAGAGGATGACCTTATCGCCAATCTGGCTAATGTTGCGGCTGCACTGAAAGAGACTTTTCACTTTTTCTGGGTGGGATTTTATCTGGTGAAAGGTGAGGATCTGGTGCTTGCCCCTTTTCAGGGTCCGGTGGCTTGTACCAGAATAAAGAAGGGGCGTGGCGTTTGCGGAAAGGCCTGGAAGAGGGCTGAAATATTGGTTGTACCGGATGTAGATGCTTTTCCGGGTCATATAGCATGCAGTTCTTTGTCGCGTTCGGAAATAGTGCTTCCGCTTCTTCGTGCAAAGGGAGAAGTATGGGGTGTGCTGGATGTGGACAGTGAAAACTTGAATAGTTTTGATGAGGTGGATGCGCGTTTTTTGCAGGAGTTATGTTCTTATCTGTAAGGTGATTTTTATAATAATAAGATTTTAGTATTGATAAAATATTATAGGGATATGGTGAAGAAGTTGATAGTCTTTTTATTTGTAGTAGGTATGGGAATTGGTTCTTTGTCGGCGCAACTGGCAAAAACTTGCTTTACCAATATGCCCGATTCTCTGAGTCCGTTGCTTACGGCTGTAAATCGTGCCGACTTTATTGACTTCTTGGAGAGCAAGATGAAAGCGGAAGTAACCAATCGTTTTGGCGGTAAGTCGGAAATGACTGAGCTTACTCCCGATTATATCCGTGTGCAGGTAACACCTCAAAGTACCTGGCAGATGAAACTTTTGTCAGTGAACGACAGTACCCGTCTTATCTGTACTGTTTCTACAGTTTGTGCTCCGGCTTGTGACAGTCATATCAAGTTTTATACTACCGGTTGGGAAGAGTTGCCCGCTGCATCCTATTTGGCATCATTACCTAATATGAATGATTTTATTCTGCCTGCTTCCGATACGGTAGATGTGTACCGCTATCAGAATGCTCGCCTTCAGGCTGATATGCTTTTAATGAAAGCCGACCTTTCGGGCAAGGACGCTACGCTGACTTTTACTTTTACCACTCCCGACTATATGGAAAAAGAAGCAGCGGAAAAACTAAAACCGTTTCTCCGCGATCCTATAATCTATACGTGGAAAGAAGGGAAGTTCAATAATTAAGTATAAGGTATAAAATAATAAGGCTTATAGAAGCTAAGCTAATGTAGAGTATCAGAGGGGCAGTGTAGATTTCCTTATTTCTTATACTTAATTTTCATACTTAATTCTTCATGTTTGATTTTTATTTTACTTTGATTTTGTCGAATCCTTCTCCGTATACTCCGATTACCTGACTTTGTGACACAAAGGCATTCGGGTCTATGTCTTTTATCAGCCGGAAGATAATGGTTGATTCCCGTTTTTTGGCAAGTACAAACAGCATTTTTATTTCCTTGCCGGTATAGAATCCGGAAGCATTTATAACTGTCGCGCCGCGGTGAGGATACACATTGATATGTCTGGCTATCTCCTCATACTTTTCGCTGATGATGAAAAACTGCACGGATTGGCGTGCACTGTTTACTACTTGATCCAGAACGAAACTACAGATGTATAGAGTGACATAGCCGTATACTACTTTTTCCCAGTCTTTCAGCACGAAGTAGCTGGAAGAGATGATGATAATGTCACAAAACAGCATGACCCGTCCCAGTGTAATGTCCCTGTATTTGTTAATGATAGCTGCGATAATATCCGTTCCGCCCGTACTTCCGTTCGAAGAGAAAGCAATGCCGATGCCGCCGCCACAGAAAGATGCTCCGATGACACATGCCATGAAAGGCTGGTCGTTCAGTAGGTGAACGCCGTCTGTCAGTTGCTGAATGATTGGCAGAAAGGAAGTCAGGGTAAAAACGGCAAAAATTGTCTTGATGCTGAACTTCCATCCTAAAATACGGATAGCAAGCAATAACAGTAGGAAGTTGATGCCGAAATAAACATATTGTACCGGCAGTCCTGTTGCAAAATATACCAGTGAGGCAATACCTGGTACTCCGCCTGTGGTAATATCGTTAGGGAGCAGGAATACTGTCCACCCGATACCATACATAATCATGCCTAAAGCAATCATTAAATAATCCCGCATTTCACGAAATATGTTCTGCCGGGAAGGAATGTGCATGTTCATTTGTAGTTTGCAGTTAGATTTGCGGCAAAGATAGATATTTTATCAATCTCGAAATATAAGTTATCGGGTATTTGTATTAGTTCGGATGAAATAAATTTGCTTGTGGTAATAATTCTTTTGAAATGCTTGAACTTAGCTTCTTAAATGTTAGGTAGCCTGCATTTGGCAGAACTAATGTTTTTTGTACAATATTCTATTTGCATTACTCTAAATCATAATAAAAATCAAAAGAGAAAGTCTTTGTATCAAATGTAATATATAAATGATTTTAAGAATGCATCATCTTTGCAATACAGATATTGTATTCGAACACAGTACTTGAATATCGTTAATCTTATATTTATTTTATGACATTTTAGCTGGATTGTTATATTATTAATTAAAAATTATATTGTTAAACTATGAGAATTCTACACAAAAAACTTTGTCTGTTGATGTTCCTGTTAACAGGCTGTTCTCTCGGCATTTTTGCCCAAAATAGAACAATTACCGGTACGGTTCGAGACGCCGTTGATGTGGTGATTGGTGCTTCTGTCACAGTAAAGGGCAACAGTTCTATCGGTACGATAACTGATATGGATGGCAAGTTCAGGATCTCAGTACCTTCTTCCGCTAGAGATTTGGTGATTAAATTTATCGGATATGATGATGCTGTAATCAGATTGGGTACACCTACTGATTATAAGGTTACGTTGAAAGAGTCTTCCGTGATGTTGGAAGAAGTAGTAGCTATTGGTTATGCCAAGGTGAAGCGTAAAGATTTGACAGGTGCTATTTCATCGGTAGGCGGTAAAGAATTAGCTAATGTACCAGTAACAACCGCGATGCAGGCGTTGCAAGGAAAAGCTGCCGGTGTAAATATCGTAACAGAGAGTGGTGCTCCAGGTGCAGGTGCCAACATTACCATTCGTGGTGGTATGTCATTGACTCAAAGTACTGAACCTCTTTATATTGTAGATGGATTTGAGATGGGAAGTGCTCTTGATAATATTGATATTAATGACATTGAAAGTATTGACGTACTGAAAGATGCTTCTTCGACAGCTATTTATGGTGCTCGCGGTTCCAATGGTATTATTTTGATTACTACTAAATCTGGTAAGAAAGGTAAGACACAAGTTTCTTACAATACCTATTTTTCTTTCGATAAGTTAGCCAAAAAATTAGATTTAATGTCTAATGTAGAAGATTTTGTGAAATACCAGTATGAGTTTGCTGAGTTGACAGGTATTACTCCTACATGGAGTGCTTTTTATGATGATGGCATGGCTACAGATGCCACAGGTTTTTATACGGGTGTATATGACCGTATACATGAGCGTTACGCTGATGCATCTTCTATTGACTGGCAGGATGAAGTATTCGGTGGATATGCCATGACGCAGAGCCATAATGTAAATATCTCTACCGGAACGGAAAAGACTCAGGTGATGTTGAGTTATAATTATAATGGACAGGATGGTCTGCTTGCCAATCATTCAGCCAATAAAAGTGCTTTCCGTGCAAAAATCAATTCAGAACTTTATAAAGGAATTCGCCTAGATGTCAACGCAATGTTTAATAACAAGAGTGTAGATGGCGGCGGCAGTTATTCTGGTATGAAGTATGTGTTACGTCAACCTATCAGCGGTGGTACTTACTTTACCCGTGACCAAATGTTGACAGAGCAGACCTATGTGGATTTTCGTGGAGCTGAGAGTTCCTATACGGCTTCTAACCCTTTGATACAGAACGAAGCTTCTACTTCCAATAAACGTTCTCGTATGTTTTCTGTAAATGCCGGTTTAGAGTTTGACTTTCTGAAACACTTTACTTACCGCATTGCCGGAAGCTACAGATGGAATAGCAGCAAATCCACTTCATTTTCCGATGAACGCTCTACCGGTTACCTGATGGACCCAGTTAATACGGGTATGACGGGAAGCATAGGAAATAGTGAATCTTATTCTTATCAGATAACGAATACTTTGAACTATAATCAGACTTTTGCAAAGAAGCATAAGGTAAATCTTTTATTGGGTCACGAAGTGAGTTATAGTGAAGATGAAAGCAATTCTATCAGCGTGAAGCAGATGCCCTATCCTAACCATGGAATTGATGATATTTCATTGGGAAATGTAGAAGAAAAGAAATCAGGTCATGGACATAGTGGAATCGTTTCTGCTTTCTTACGCGCTAACTATACATTTGATGAACGTTATTTGCTGACTGCAACTCTTCGTGCCGATGGTTCTTCTAAATTTGCCAAAGGACATCAGTGGGGAGTTTTTCCTTCAGCTTCAGTTGCATGGAGAATTTCTGAGGAAAGTTTCTGGAAAGAGAATCGTATCAATGATGTTGTCAATAGTTTGAAATTGCGTGTTGGTTATGGTACTACAGGTAACAATGGCGTGGGAAGCTTCTCTTACCGCACTAATGTTTCATTGACCTCTTACCCTATGAATAATGTAATGACTAATCCTGCTTATGTATTAGGTACGCAGTTGGGTAACCCGGAATTGAAATGGGAGACACAAGTAGCTACCAATGTTGGCCTTGATGTGTCTTTATTCAATAGCAGAGTAAATTTGACAGCAGAATGGTATAATAATCAAGCGAATGACTTGTTATTGAACTGTGTTGTTCCATCTTCTACAGGTTATTCTACACAATATCAAAATGTAGGTAAGATGCGCAACAGAGGTTGGGAAGTCACGCTGAATACAGTGAATATCCGAACTAAAAATTTCAGTTGGACAAGTGATTTGAATTTGTCTTTTAATAAATCAAAAGTAGTAGCGTTGGAGCAAGGACAGACTGAAAAGACATTCAGTGCAGGTGATTCCCGTTCAGGTATGGTTACCTACTATGCAACAGTCGGCGAAGCTTTAGGTGAAATGTACGGTTATAAATATGAAGGTATTTATACAGCGGAGGATTTCATTGAGGGAAAAGATGGTAAACTGACTTTGCGTGAAGGAATTGTGAAGCCTAAGTCGGGAACTCCTCAACCAGGTGATATTAAGTATGCAGCCGATGATGTAGACGAAGAAGGGAATCCTATATTTACTAAGAAAAATGTGAAAATCGGTAATGGAACTCCAGATTGTATCGGCGGTTTCAATAATACGTTTACTTATAAAGGTTTTGATTTAAGTGTTTTCTTGAAATTTGCCATTGGCCAGGATATCTATAATGCAAATAAACAGAGCTTAACTACTTATTCTATATTTGAGAATATTCCACAGGAATTCAGTAACTATTACCGTGTAGTAGATCCTTCTACCGGAAAACAAGCAACGCTGTCACGTATGCAGGAAATGAACCCCGATGGTTCTGCACGTATTTGGGGATTGACTAAAAATAACAAGGAATGGGGCTTCTATCCTTCTTCTTATTTTGTTGAAGACGGTTCTTACTTGCGGTTGGCTCAGATTACATTGGGGTATACCTTGCCGAAAACGTGGTTGAAGAAAGCGATGATTTCCAATGCCCGTATTTATTTTACAGCTAACAATGTGGCTACACTTACCGGATATTCAGGCTATGACCCTGAGGTGAGAGCTGCTAAGGATAACGTGGTTACTACTCCGGGATATGACAGTTCCGCATATCCCCGTTCAAGAAGTTATGTTGTTGGTCTTAATTTAACGTTTTAATTAGAAAAAGAATATGAATAGCAAAATATTTAAATGGGCTGGTTTGAAAAAGAAACTGGTTATGGTGGCAATACTCAGTTTTTCGTTGGGTATGAGCATGACATCATGCACTGATTGGCTGGAAATGGAGTCTTATACCTCTGACGATGTTGATTATATATTTGAGAATGAGACTAAAGCGGATTTGTTTGTACAAGGGTGTTACAGAGGACTTATACACAAGGAGATGTTTTATAATCTTGGTATGGGTGAAACGGTAGTGCATACGGCAGAGGATGGTTTCAGTAGTAAATACAAGGCATGTAATTATGATTTTGACCCATTGGTTCCTACCACTGTTACAACTATCTTTAAAGAGGGATACCGTATTATTGAATCAACAAATGTCGCTATCAGCCGTTTGAAGAAGATGCCCGAAACTGTGAAGCGAAATCAATTGTTAGGGGAAGCATTGGCCATTCGTGCATTCTGTTACCACAACTTGATACGTATCTATGGAGATGTACCTGCTGTATATGTTCCCCTGGAAGAAATGGATGCAAATGATGAGAACCGTTTTTATCCGAAACGTTCACCTCGTGATGGTATATATGACCAAATTGTTTCGGACTTGCAACAGGCTACAGAATGGTTACCTTGGTACGAGGAGAGCGGTTATACTTCGACCGAGCGTCTTACCAAACAAGGAGCATATGCATTGCTGGCACGTATTGCTCTTTATGCAGGAGGTTATTCATTGCGCTGGGATTTGGAGACAAATGATCCTGCAACTTTGAAAATGGCTCGTCGGGATGATGCTACACGTGTTAAGGAATTATATGAAATAGCGAATGATGCATGCTTTCAAATCAAAGAACATGGAAAGAACTCATTGGTACAGGGAAAAGACGGAATGAGTGGTTTCCAATATCTGTGGTATAATCATTGCCAGCGTAAACTTACGGAGACAGAATCTGAAATGATTTGGCAATTGGCAGAATATGGTGACAAGACCAACTCGGAATTTGGACTTTATCTGCAGCCAGGTTCTTATAATGGAACATATGGTTCACGCAAGACATTACAGTTTGTTCTGCCAACTTATTATCTTTCATTTGATAAAAAGGATACTCGTCGGGATGTAACATGTACTTCATATAGTATCTACCCCAAAGATGGCGGTAAAAAAGGACCATGGATTGATACCGGTACTACTTATTCTTCTATACTATTGGGTAAGTGTCGTATCCAATGGTGTGTGGAACCGCAAGCTGCAAGCCAAAGAAATATCAATATTCCGCTTATACGTTATTCAGATGTACTTTTGATGTATGCTGAAACGGAGAATTACTTGAATAACGGTCCTACTCCCGAGGCTGAAGCTGCCTTGAAGGAAGTACGTACCCGTGCCGGAGTGGGTGAACTGCCTATTCCAACCGATCAGCAAGGTTTTGAAGATGCGCTTGTGCAGGAACGTAAATGGGAGTTTGCCGGAGAATTTACTCTTCGTAGCGATTTAATTCGTATGGGACGTTTGGCTAAGGAGTTGAGACAGGCCAAGCAGGATATGAAAGACTTGTCCGATCGTAAGGGTGCATATGCCAATGTGCCGAAATATAGATTGTATAAATATCAGGAAGACGGTCAAAAGTACGGTGATAAGTTCCTTGCCATAGATTATATTGAACTGACAGATCCTACGGAGATAGCTACAGTAAAAAATATTCCAGAAGACGAAAAGCAGTATAGTGATTATGAAACAGAACTGATTGAAATTGTGAAGAATCATCGTTCTAATGTAACTTCGCAGGATAAATGGTATCCTAGGGCAATGTTTGAAGCTTTCAGCAGTGAATTCAATATGAAAGGACAAGCTGTTGTCGGATTTGCCAAATCTGCTAGAGGTAAGATACAAGTAGGCAAGATTATTTATCAACAGCCTACCGGTTCGGAGGAAAATGGAGGTTCTTATCCTGCTTGGATTGATAAAGGGGATGGTTCTGATGGATTATTTTATGGTTTTAAGGAGAACTTTTCTGAATTATGTCCGTTTGCTGCAAAATCTAGTGGACATCCTTTGATAGATAATCCAAATCTGACTCAATTGCCTGGCTATTGATAGCAAACTTCTCATAGACTGGAGCGTGGTTTTGTGACTGTGGCATTTATAACGCAGTTTGAGACCACGCTTTTTATTAACCTCTAATATTATTGAAAGTATGAAAATGACGAAGACTTTTCTTTTAAGTATGTTGTTGGCTTGTACTGGATGCACTGAAGAAATAAACACAAAAGAAGTATATGTCAAAGGAGATTCCGGAAAGTTTCCCGATTATGGTGAGGTGCTTGCCTTTCCTGGTGCAGAAGGTTTTGGGCGATATGCTACAGGTGGACGTGGTGGAGAAATATATCGCGTTACTAATCTTAATGATGATGGTGAAGGTTCTTTTCGAGATGCGGTGAGTAAGTCTGACCGTATTATTGTATTTGATGTGGCTGGTATCATAAACCTGAAGTCGACATTGATTTTCTCAAAAAATCTGACGATAGCCTGTCAGACGGCTCCCGGTGATGGTATTGTCTTGTATGGTAATCGTGTATCGTTTACGGATGCAGATAATTTAATATGTCGTCATTTGCGTATTCGTATGGGAATTAAAGGTTCTGATGGCAAGGATGCCGCGGGAGTGGCTGATGGAGAAAATATGATATTTGATCACTTGTCTGTAACGTGGGGACGTGATGAGAATTTTTCTATAAACAGTACTACGGCACGTAACATAACTATACAGAATTCTATTATTGGACAGGGATTACAGAATCATTCTTGTGGTGGATTGATGCAAACCGATCTTGAAAATGGAATCACATTGTTTCGTAACCTTTATATTGATAACAAGACTCGTAATCCGAAAGTTAAGGGGCTGAACCAATTCGTGAATAATGTTGTATATAATTGGGGAAGTGGCGCTGCGTATAACATGAGTGGTGATTCTGAAGGTAGTTCGTTGACTTCAATTGAAAATAACTATTTTATTAAAGGTCCTGTGGTTAACTGGCAGAATGTACGTCAGGAAGATGGCAGCATAAAGGTGGAATTGGTTGATATGTCACCAACTAAGCCGTTTATCGGTGGAAATGAACGTTTTAATACTTATTGCGTTGGAAACTTTTATGATGAAGATAAGAATGGTGTTTTGAATGGGGTAGAAATACTTCCTGCAATCAATTGGGAAGAACTTTGTTCTGGTAATCCGACTTTTCTTGCTACGTGTCCGGAAATATTTCCTACTATTTCTCAGCAATCGGATGCCGAAAAAGCGTATGAATGGATTGTGAAATATGTTGGTGCAAGTCTGCCTGTGCGCGATCAGGTGGATGCTTATCTTATCAGCGAACTGACTTCATTGGGAGAAAAAGGGACTATAATCCAAAATGAACAAGATACACAACAGTTTCCTTTAGGTGGTGTAGGTGAAATAGAATCTGGAGTGAGCCTCTTAGATACTGATGGTGACGGTATGCCTGATGAGTTTGAAGACGGATATGGTTTGGATAAGAATAATCCGGACGATGCTTCACAAATGGCAGAAAACGGATATACCAATATTGAGAATTATATATTTACGCTTGATGAAAGATTAGATAAATAATTTTTTTTTATGATAAAATTATTGATGAAATACCTGCTATTTGCCGGAGTAATGGCAGTAGTAGTTGGCTGTACCGAAGAAAAAATGGAGGAAGTCTTTATAGAACAACCTAATTCTTTTCATATAAAAGTAGAAGGTGATGAAGCTTTTGCTTTGAATATTCCTTCCGGTGGAAAAATCGGTATTAATGGTAAAGAGGTACAAGTCTTGTCAAAAGGGTTGGTTAGTTTATATGAAGTGCCTGCCGAGGAAAAATATACGGTATACTATCCTTTAAGCGTACAGCTGCAAGAGGAGCGAATGAAGTTTAACATGCCCAAGGACCAGATTTACCGTACTGGCGGAGTTGATGTAGCAGCATGTCCGTATTATGCTGTTGCTGATAATGAAGGATTGGCGGATTTGAAATTGAAACCGGCATTGGGTGCGTTAAAATTGATAATACCTGCCAATCAGGAATTTGCTTCTATATCATCTGTCGTTTTGAAATCAGAATCGGATGATATAATGGCTGGATGTATAGAATTGGGTTTGGAAAGTGGTAATATTATCACTAAGGAAAATATGTCTCGTGAAGTCGTTTTAAAAGGAAATATTGATATAACTGAGAATAATGAGGCTATTATTGTTCTACCTCCGCAAACATTTACTGGGAAATTGGATGTGATGCTTGTGGCTCCGAAAGGAGGAGGAACGTATAGCCTTGATTTAACAGGAAAATCTATAGAAGCAGGTAAAGTACTTACTGCAACGCTTGATAATATAGATTGGGAAATGTGGACTTATTATTATGGTACTTCTAATTGTGTGATAGTACCACCGGGACAGCTTTCTGTTACAGTGAATTGTGCTGCCTATTATACTACTAGTTCTGTTTATGCATATGAGAATATCTCTGCAGGAGATAATTATTTACCGTTGTCTGCTGCACAATTGTGGAATGATGTTTCTTCTGATTTTGTAAAGGGAGTAACACTCTCTTCAGATCGTAAATCATTTACTGTAAATCTTGACGGACGACCAGGGAATGCAGTGATAGCTATTTATGACAAGGATGATCCTAAAACGGAAGATGCTAAGATTTTGTGGTCATTTCATATTTGGGTGACAGAGGTCAAGGAACAGCATTTGGGTATGAACGTAAAGGGAAATAGCTATACTGTACTTGACAGAAATTTAGGAGCGACTTCCGTTATTCCTGGAGAACGTTCCTCTATAGGATTACTTTATCAATGGGGGCGGAAAGATCCGTTTGTAGGTACAGGGGAGTATGGAAAAAATAGTAATGCCAAAATGTACAATGAAGTAGGAGAAGTTGCTTTTGCTACAGTTAAAGGTGGAGAAAGTACAGGCAATGTGAAATATGCCATACAAAATCCAACAAAGTTCATTATGTATTCTCGGAGTAAAAGCAATACAGCTAATCCACCTTATTATTGTGCTTACGATTGGCTATACTATGCTGATTGGGCATTATGGGGGAATCCAGAGGGATATACTTATCCGAAAGCATCCAATCTTACAAAATCTATATATGACCCGAGTCCAGAAGGTTATATGGTAGCTCCTAATGATACATGGATGGGAGCCAGCGATGGTTACGATAAAACTTCAAGTATTTTTGCTGCAGCAGAATGGAGTAAGGGATATGTTATGATGGATGATAGCGGACAAAACTGGTGGTATCCGATAGGAGGATGGCGTAGTCGCAAGAATGGAAAATTAACTGCAGCAGATACTAATGGTTATTATTGGTGTAGTTCTACTGATAGAGAGAAGGCCGCGAATTCTGTACATCTAACTCTTGGTAAAGATGATGTCAAACTGAATTCGAATAATAGTCGTGCTAATTCCAGTTTGATACGTTGCGTCAAGATACAGAAATAGAAATAAAATTTTCATTCTCTACGCTAATGTGAGATAGCTCTAATAAGAATGAAAGTATTTCATTTGAACAGATAAGATAGGGAGGATTAGCTATTATAAAAAATATGGAGCTATAAAATATTTTGTGTAAATGGAAAATACGGGATTCAAAAATGAGTTCCGTATTTTTTGTTTACACAAAACTTTGCATTGTTCGATTTGTTCTTGATAGAATTGACAGACAGTTTTCAGTTCAAATCTTTTGTTTTCGTCATTGAGTAGAGTAGTGGTAGTATATTCTTTCTGTTCAGAGTTGAACTCTAACATTCGTTGTTGTAACTCTGTTTGTTTATCAAGAATGATTTTCTGAATATACTCTTTATTGGGACAGTTTGGTTTTGGCTTATTTCGTGTAAAGTCCCAATAACGGGGTAGGACAGATATGCCTAAACTTTGGTATTTCTTCTTTCCGTCTTTACAGATGCGGAGCATTAATGGGTATTCACCATTTGCTAAGGTTTTCCACTTATAGCATACTACATTAATCGTTGCGTTTATAAGATTTTGGTTGAACTCTTGGTTGAACTCACTCGGTTAAACCATAGCCAAACCGCCATTGTCTAAAAACAAAAATCAGATAGAAATCTTTCGATAACTATCTGATTTTCAGAAGAGCGGAAGACGGGGCTCAAACCCGCGACCCTCAGCTTGGAAGGCTAATGCTCTATCAACTGAGCTACTTCCGCAATTTTAGTGGGCAAAGATGGATTCGAACCACCGAAGGCGTAAGCCAGCAGATTTACAGTCTGCCCCATTTGGCCACTCTGGTA
>NZ_JBCODG010000077.1:0-21300 GCF_040928965.1 Bacteroides sp. 2201st1_D9_2201SCRN_220225
ATATTTCCTATAACCTTTAACTTCTTCATTATCTGTAATGGTACTCAATAGAAGTGAAAGTAGTTCCTTTTGAAATGCTTATGTATATTTGCATTGTTCTATTATTTATTGAAAACATAACAAAGCTATGGCAGAAAAGAGTAAATATCAATTTGATGAAGCCTCGGTACAAGCAATCATACACTGGGCAGAAACAACACAACTACCGAAAGGGGTAGTATTGAGTGAATCCGAGCATATCTACGACACGTCTCTGTATGTCAGGGCGAACATTAACGATATTAAGCAACATTATCCGGATGAGTTTTACAATCCGGCTATTACTCGGCTTTATAGATTGAAAGAATTTGTAGAGGGGAGTGACTGAATAGCCACTCCTTTTTTCACACTTTTGTAATGCAGAAACACTTATTGATAATAGCTAAGGTAAAATCTTAAAAAGCCCCCGGCCTGGTTAGTGCAAGCGTAAATTATCAAGCTGAATATACAGACATGATGCTGTACACGAAGCCGGATGAAGTGTCAGATATAGCAGTTTAACACTGCATAAAGATAGTGAATTATTTTGAATCTGCAATGGCTTTTAAATAATATTTTAAGGTCGTTTAAAGAGGGTTCAAGTGAAAGAAAAACGGTGGGCTTTGGTCGTGTAGAATAGGACCGGGTTCACTGTTTTTCTTGTACGCGTCGTTTTTGTTAAGCGGCACGTCTGGTTTTTCCGGATTCATATGGGTGGCACAACAAGAGGTATGTACGGCAATGGATTTTCCGCATCATTCCAGCATTTCTCAAGACTGGCGTTAAGGGAAGCGATAGTTTTTTCATCAGGTTCTAATTTTTCAGTCATTATTTTATTACAGTTTTTAGTTGTACATTGATTTAACATTCACACGTATAAGAATCTTCCGCTTTCAGCCCGCCATTTTTTGATATTAATGAAAGAAGGATGACAAAACCGGCCACTGTTCCGCCATCCTTCCCATGACTGAAAATTACCTGTACACTGATTAGGATATGACTGGAAATGAAGCGCATTTTTCATGTCCGAAGCGCTATTATATGATAAGGTGTACAGTCTCTCTCCGTCCTACATCTCCCCAAAGCCTTATCACTGAAGAAACAAATACTCACATGAAGGGTGTCTGAGATCTGAATATGGTCAACGGCGCCCTTCCTATTTTTTTCTTCTCCCTCCAAATCGCGTTTTTGCCAGTCCGAAGCGGCCAGAGCCTGATACTTGAAATGAAAAAGGCTGAAGGATGATACCCGAAAGCCTTAAAAACGCGGTTAAAATCATCCTGCCGCCTAATAAATGATGGAGTATAATAACGTCACATTAAAAAAAGCAATTAAAATGTTGAGACAAAATGCAGAAAGGATACCCGGGCTTGTATTTACAGGCGCCGGTCCCCCGGATACTGCTGTGCCGGGTAAAAGCAATGGCGGCAGAAACGCCTTCCCTCCGGCAGGACCCCGTAACAGAACGGTGGGGAGATACAGTACCAAAAACTATTTATAAACCTTTAAAAAGTAATATTTATGACAAAGTACAATTCTTTTATAGTACATAATGATATCCTTTATACGGATATGGATATTGAGGAGATTGAAAGGAAAGTGGAAATAAGTCTGTATGACAAGGATTCGGAGCTTGTCACCTTCCATATCCTTAAGCTGACCGGGAACATGGTAAAGATGGTGTTCTATCGTGACTTTCCACTGGAAGAGCATGATGCGGACTCCATTTTCGATACGGACATGAACCTGATAACCGGATTCAGCATGAACTGTTTCCGCAGCAAGGAGGCAGGAGGATACCCCCTTCTGGACCTCCGCTACAATGACTACAACGGCCATTGGTTTACCGACATGCAGAATTTTATTGATTTTTACAGGCTATACTTGTATACAAGGGAATACCAGGAGATACGGCAGATGGGGGTCAGATGCTACAAGGACAAGATCATGATGCACATAACATTCGAGGATGAACAGGAAATTGATTGAAAGGGTATGTTCGGTAATTTAATAAACAGAATACTGGGCCTGGAGACGGATTCTCCGGGCACCGGTCGTCAGAACCCCCGTACTGCATCTGACGTTGTCAAAAAAGCGGTACCACACGAACCGGTCCCTGAAAAATACCAAAGAGACATAGAAGCGCTCCGACAGAAATATGGAGACGCTTTTAAAACCGGTCTCTGCATCAATCTGACCCTACAAGAGGCTTTATCAATCATACATAGAGAAAGAAAACGGATTGACGCTTATTCCGGCCTTGTCTCTTATCTTAAAAAGGAATGGAATATCACATTAACAATCACATCACAGAAAACTAAATCTAAATCATTATGAAGAATTATTTTATAGCAAACGGAGAAGTGCTCAATACAAATATGAGCGCTGAGGAGATTGAATCGCGGGTGCAGGAATCATTGGACGGGAACACTTCCGGAATGGCACAGTTCAGGATCAAGGAGATCAGCGAGAAAGAGGTCAGAATGTTCTTTGTCAGGGACTTCGACTATGATCCCGATAAACCGATCATTTTTGACGCGGACATGGCCTTGATAACCGGGGTGGGAATAGGAGCATTCCAACTACAGGATGTCGGTGGATACCCGATGATACATCCATTAAAATTTGCCGGGAAGAACTTCTATTCCGATATCACAAGCTTCATCAGGTTCTATAAATTCCAGCTGTTTGAAGAGACGGGACAGACAGTGGAACACATTGGCCTGAGATGCTATTCGGATCGGATCTTAATGCAAATCATATTCTAAAGCTATGAAAAATGCAATATATACCACAATCGGAGCTTCCAACCACTCCGGTACGGCAAGGAAGGAACATGATTTTTATGCTACATACCCCGAAGCCATAGACAGGTTATTCGAGGTGGAGAAGTTCCCTGATACGATATGGGAACCTGCCTGTGGAATGGGACACCTCTCTAAAAGAATGATAGAATTAGGCAAAAAGGTTCATTCCACTGACCTGATAAATCGTGGTTATGGTACCGGTGGAGTTGATTTCCTGAAAGCCACCGAAAACCCTTATGAAGCTGTCATTACCAACCCTCCTTATAAAATAGCCCTGGAATTTATAGAGAAAGCCTTGGATATATCTGACGAAGGAACAAAGATAGCCATGTTCCTGAAGCTGACATTCCTGGAGGGAAAAAGACGTAAACCATTCTTCCGGGACAATCCGCCACGAAAAATCCATGTCTTTTCTTCCCGCGCTTCTGTTGCCAAGGATGGAGATTTTACAGCCATCCCAAACAACGGAAATGCAATCGCCTATGCCTGGTTTGTATGGGAAAAAGGTTATAAGGGAGAGACTGTAGTGGATTGGATAAACTGAAATGCGGCGCGGGGAAACAATGACCGATATGACGGACCATTGTGTTCCTTATCATCACAACGTAAATTATAGTAATTTATTAAACCGGAAACATTTATAAAAATAGTATGAAAAATAATAACACTCAAATAAATAAGAAAATATTCATAGCGGGCAAGGTGTATGACCTGCAAGTAATGGACAAGGATATGGTTGAAGCTTCGGTGCAAACGTATCTGGATAACGCAATCGGTAAGGAACGGGTCAGATTCAAGCTATGCACAATCGGCAATATGACCACCATGTCCTTCCACAGGGAATTTAATTACGGCCCCTACAATGCTGACCCGACGAAAGATATGATGGATGCGGATGCCTTCATGATGACCGCCCATGAATACGAGGGTTTTATGATGCCTGTCCCTTTCCCCACACTTCCCGTTCCGGGATTCGGCTATCCCTATCATATAAGCCGGACCGACTTTCTGGATGCATATTGCAAGAGCGCCAGGATTCTCGGGGCAAGCAGGATAAAGAACGCTTCCCTGGATATAAGCCCGGTATCCGTCATCTTAAGGGTACAGGTAGGATAAGGTGGGAATACGGAATGAGGTAAATTCCGGACTATAGTGTGTATCAAAAACCGTTGTGTGAGAAACATGACGGTTTTCTTAATCCTTTTAACGGCAGTAACCATAAGAATATCCGCTATGGAAATACCTTGGATGATGATACACTATAGTCTTATTATCAAAAGTTAAAATTATAATATACTTTTACAATGGCAGAATATTTCAGAATAGCGACAAAGGACTTCTGTAACACGTTGCTTCCCGGAGCCTTTACCGGAGACACTACAATGTGTCCCACAAGAAGCCAAATCGAAGCGGCCGGTTTGTATATAAAGAAAGGTTATACCTATCTGGCCGACCAGCTTGTTCCCCAGGACCATATAGAACGTCTTGACTGGGAATATACTTTCTCTGTAACTCCTGCAACAACTACCATATCGGCGGCGGGAGGATCACAGAAATTCACAGTGACCTCGTATAAAAGACAATACAGTTACAGCAATACAGGAAACCGTATCTATGTAGAGGGGTCACAGACAAACGTAGCCTATACCAGTTCCAATTCAGGATCTGGAACATGGAACACCGCAAGTGATACCATCAGTTATCCTTCTAATCCTGGTGGAGCGGAGCAAAATGGCACTATTGTATGGACCCAATCTGGATCGTTTGGTACAGACCCTAAAAAGACGCTTACAGTAACTCATTATCAAGATGCGGACTCTATCAGTAGCTATGATAATCCGGTTGTAGATGCTTTCTCCTATCCTGTTATTCCTGCCGCCGGAGGAGATGTGTCGCCAGATTATGAATATCACCAGGTTGTCCATTGGGTATCAGGAAGGACTACGACACTTACATCCGGCGGAACTTTATCTTTTAATAGAATTTCGGGAACTGCGGAAATTGATTCGTCTTCCGGTAGCGCAAAAGCCGGATCAAAAGGTACAACCCCATCCGATAAAACTACTGTAGCTACTGTAATTTTGACTGTCTCTATGAATAATAAATCAATAACTTCCAGGAACACTATTATTGAACAGGCTGCAAATTCTTATTCGGATTCCTGGGAAGACTGGACTGTTGGTGTATCGGCCAACCCTGTAAGAATAGGTGCAAGAGGCGGTACATCCTTATTGTCGGGAACAGCGGAAAGGAAAGGTATCAGGGAATGGGACTCAGACAGTAAGGAAGACATAGACGATTCCGGAACACCGTTTTTCAGTATACCCGCGCATAGTAACGGCTGGTCATTATCGGAAAACATACTGACAGCGGTAGAGAATACAGGAGAGGAAAGAAGCGTCGTCGTTACCGCATTCCATGAAGAAAGCAGAAATGAAGTGGCGGTGTATCAGGAGGCAGGAGTAATCACATGGGAATATGCCTTCTCTATAGATACCGATTCCATGTCTGTTCCGGCCACAGGTGGAACGCAAAGGGTCAACGTATCTTCCCGGAAAAAGAAAATCATCAACGGAAAAGATTCGGGAGAAACAGAAACAGTAGGATTTTCCGTAGGATGGCATTCGGGAGATAATTTCAACTCCATAGACAGAAGCGGAATACCTGAATACGTGGTGTTTGATGTCGGCAGGAATACCGGAAATGAGAGAACGGAATACGATATGTTTACCCAGGAAGAATCCGGAAACACTATCCTTTTCACATGCAGTCAGGAAAGGGGATTGGCAGGATTTATCGTCTGTGGAAGCGACGGTTATATTGAAAGGATAGAAATCTGATTTTACTTATTTTAACTTGTAGCTTATAACAAATAATATGATTGGTATTTTACATCAAGATTGTAGAAACTGAAAGTAAAGTCATGAAAATCGGATTATTTTTTATGGCATTGTGTCTTTGTGTGTTTGCATCCTGTGAAAAGGATGAACCTGTTCTTCCACCTACGGAACAGCCTGAGGAGCCTGAAACTCCTGTTGAACCGGAAGAACCACAGGAGCCAATACCGACAGATGGGATAATTAACTGGAATAATGAATTTATAATTGTAGGAGATAATAATATGGCAAATATAGGAAGTGGTACTTGGTATAGCGTCTGCTATGGAAATGGAAAATATGTGGCAGTGGGAAGCAACAGCAGTGCTGCCTATTCCACAGACGGAATCAGTTGGAATAAGACGACAGCAGGAAGTGGCCTTTTGTATAGCGTTTGCTATGGAAATGAAAAATATGTGGCAGTGGGAAATGGCAACAGCGTTGCTTACTCCTCTGACGGAGTCAATTGGGTTACAAAGGCGGTAACAGGCATTGGAATGGATGGTATCTGCTATGGAAATGGGAAGTTCGTAGCGGTGGGAAGTATTGGGCGTGTTGCTTACTCCTCTGACGGAGTTAGTTGGAATACTACTAAAGTCGGAAGTAGTATCACATGGAAAACTGTCTGCTACGGAAATGGAAAATATGTTATGATGGGGTATTATGGAAATGTCGCCTATTCCACCGATGGAGTCAACTGGACTACGAAAACGGTAGGAAGTAACTATTGGCTTAGCGTCTGCTATGGAAATGGAAAATTCGTAGCAGTGGGAAATCATGGAAATGTCGCCTATTCCACTGATGGGGTCAATTGGACTACAAAGATAGTAGGAAGTGTAACTTGGAATGGTGTCTGCTATGGAAGTGGGAAATTCTTTGCAGTGGGAAGTGGTGGAGCTGTCACCTATTCCACTGATGGAGTCAATTGGACTACAAGGATGGTAGAAAGTACCACTTGGAATGGTGTTTGCCCCGTTCAATAACCTTTCAGCATTTCATTAAAACTATCTAAATCAGCCGGACTAAATTCCGGCTTTTTTATTGTCCTTTATTAATAATGCGAATCAGGAGTTGGTGACCTGATTCGCATAACTTACTTTATTTAACACAATCCCCTATTGAACCTTTTTCTTCTATTGGCTATTTATACAGCTTACTTTTAAACCCAAATTGTATGGATAGAACAAACTTTTCGACTTATATGACCATGACTGTTATCCGGTTGAAGGAAGAACACCGCGTAGGTACCCAAATACGTTGAACTGCATCAGCAACTTTGTGAGACAAAAGCCCATAAATTTTGCGGGAATCACCCTTGTATGGCTGAGGGCATTTCAGGGGTATCTGTTAAGCTGCCAGCTTCATTAGAACACTGTTTCCACTTATATGAGGATGCTGCGCGCCACCTATTTCAGCACAGTGGATGACGGCCTTGCCTCTTACCGATCCCGGCTTTTCAAGGGGATATATATGGGAACGAAAGTGGCGGTGAAGCGTGCGGTGGACGAAGAGGTGTTCCAACGACCAGCCTTGGAGAAGACGCGAGGACGAACGAGAATGGCACGCCGATGCGCCCGTGAAGCAGAGAGGTAAATCGGAAAGAAACCGAAGACAGAACGAAAAAGATAACAATCTATGAACTAAAATTCGATTTCTCAAAAATAGACGCGGTACTTCCGGATGCCGAAAAGATGCAAGAAAAAGACTGCATGGCCGATGTGCTGGAAAACAATCATGCAACCATCTGCATTCTTAGTATCAAGGTGGAAAAGCTCGAAAACAAACTTTCGAAAGCCTTGCCCCGAATAGACGAGCAGCTTCTTCTCTGCACAGAGCAGGCTGAGTTACCATCAGCGAAGAAGCAAGAAAGACGCTTGAACGTGAAGGAGAGAAAAACTGTCGGAAGATGGCCGACAGAATGAAAAGCAAGTGCGCGAGGCTAGCTAGGCATCTCTCGACGAATAACCACATGCTTATCTCCATGACCACTTTCTGGTGCATGATATTAACAGTCATTATTCTGCCTGTTTTTTTGCTTACATAATTGCAGCTAACAGTTATCTATTCCAGAACGCATTGTTATGGAAAATGGTAAACCGTCTTGGTAGTTTATGGATATTGTGTATGATAATTACCGTCTTCGTTTGTCGTAAACTTGAATGCTCTAATTAAAAAAGTACAGTTACTATGCTTTTTGTGTGTTATTGTGAAAGAATGTAAATTGTTTGGTTTTAATATATAATATATGTAATTTTGTAACAAAGAAATGGTTTTGGGAAGGTTTACCACCTTTCTGAATGAAAAGGGAATCCGGTGAAAATCCGGAACAGTACCCGCTGCTGTAAGTTCACAAAAACGGACATCGAATTTTTGCCACTGGTGTAATGCCGGGAAGGTACGATGACCGGGACGAGTCAGAAGACCTGCCATGACTGGAATGAAATTTACACCTGCGGGATATACAGGTCGTAATCAAATAAGGAATAGCGCATCGGCCATTTAATATTTGAAGACAGACATATTCCCGTTCGTGTAAGTCCGCACGAATGGGATTTTTTTTGTTTGTTAATAATATGTTTTACATTAAAATGAGTGACCTATGAAAAGAAAATTACGCTTTCTAGCAGGTGCTTGTCTATTTACCGCAACCGCCTTGTTCTCCGGCTGTAGCTCGGACGATGACTTTTTGATGGAACCGGTTGATTCCGGAACTTCGCAAACCCGTGCTGTGACAAATCCGGACGGTACTTTAACCATCACTTTCGATGATTTCGATCCCGGCATGTTGGCAGGACCTACCTCGGCTGGAGAAAATCTTTATTCGTACCAAGGATATCCTCAAGTAACCACCATTTACGACAATACTCCGGAAAAATCTCTTTTCTGGTCAAAGTTTAATACAGTAGGTGGAAGTACAGAGTATTCCAGCGGCGGCATCGCACTTTCCAATTGGAACATCCGCTCCAATCAGTCGGGAAATACCGGAGACTGGTGGTATTCTTATCTAAACCAGTGTTCTGTCTATAACACTGCTGTGGAGACGGAAGGACAAGATAAGGAAGCCGGGCACAGCGGTTCCAATTTCGGTGTAGTTTACGGATATGTGGATGCTTACAATCAGGCATGGATGGCCAAGCCGGAGTTTAAATTCAATAAGTCCCGGAAGTTGGTCGGCCTGTGGATCTGCAACTCGTCATACACTTATGGGGTCATCACTTATGGCAATCAGTTCGGCTCTACGGGGGTAGCCACTCCTCTGAAAGAGATGAAAGGGTATTTCCAAGTGAATCTGGAGTGTTATGATGCGGATGGCGGTCTGATCCGCACTTACAAACGTCTTTTAGCCGATTATCGTGACGGCCAACAACAGGTTGAGCCTATCACGACATGGGATTATTGGGAAATCAATGCCGAAGGGGTGCAAAGTGTGAAATTCAACTTCGAGGGTTCGGATTCGGGAGCATACGGTTTGAATACTCCGGCTTATATCTGTATTGATGATATCACCATACAATAAAAAGAATATAGGGATATCCCTTCTGTCGGGGGTATCCCTGTTCTTTTTCTAAAATCCACACATCATGCATCGTTTTTACTATTTTATTATTTCTGCCTGTATGCTGTTCACCTCCTGCAACAAGGATGAAGTCATTACCGAAGAAGTAGGAGGACAACCTATAATAGAACTTGACAGCGAGACCGGTATTTACACGGTCAAGGTCGATCACGAATTGACTATCGCCCCGACATACCAGAATGTTGAAGATGCTCTTTTTGCTTGGACGATAGACGGTACGCTGGTTTCTTCGGGTCCGTCTCTTCAACGTACATGGAATGAATGCGGGGATTTTTATATCAAACTAAGAGTAGACAATGCGGAAGGCTATGCCGAAGAGGAACTGAAAGTAGAAGTGAAAGAACTCACCCCTCCGGTCATCTCACTGGCACTACCTTCGCAGGGACTAAAAGTCGTCAGGAATACCGATTACACATTTACTCCCGATATTCAGCATTCGGATGTCGAAGGGTTCAAAATCGAATGGGTACGGGAAGGGAAAATCGTTTCCACCGAGAATACTTATACTTTCAATGAAAAAGAACTCGGTGTTTATACGGTGACAATCAACGCTTCCAATATAGATGGGACAACAACGAAGGACGTAAGTGTAGAGGTCGTGGAAACAATGCCCTACGTTGTCAAATTCCCGACCCCGTCTTACCAGCAAACATCCACGGACAGGTACACTTTTGCCGACCGTCCTGTTTTCCTGCGCCCGTTGTTGGAGTATTTCGACAATCCCCGTTTTGAGTGGAGTGTGGACGGTCAGGTCATGGAAGGAGAAGTGGAACGCATGTTCAAGTTCATGCCGTCCGCCTCCGGAGAATACACCGTCTCATGTACCGTGTCGGAAGACGCACTGACGGAAAAAATAAGCAGGAATATTGACAAAGGAAAGACAGCTGTTACCGCCACCGTAAAAATCGTCTGTGTAGACAAAAAGGAGCAGGATGGATTCCGGGCTTCGGGAAGTTCGAAGCTTTGGGACAAAGTTTATGAATATACCCCTGCTCCCGGCCAATTTATCAACGAGACAAGTACGATAGGCGGTATGACCGGAAACGAAACCTCCCCTGAAGCAGCTGTCGCATGGGCAACACAGCGTTTGAAAGACAAACTGCATGTTTCTTTAGGCACTTTCGGCGGTTATATTATCGTAGGCTTCGATCACAGTATTCCCAATTCGGACAACCAGTATGATTTTTGTGTTCAGGGGAACGCCTTTGACGGCAGTTCCGAACCGGGTATCGTATGGGTTATGCAGGATGTAAACGGAAACGGATTGCCGGATGACGAGTGGTACGAACTGAAAGGTTCTGAAGCAGGCAAGAAAGAAACAATACAGAATTTTGAAGTGACCTATTACCGTCCGGAAGGCAAAAAAATGGATGTCCAATGGATCAGTTCCGACGGTAGAAACGGCTGGATAGACTATCTGTCCGCTTATCATACGCAGGACTATTATTATCCAGCTTGGATTTCAGAAAACAGTTATACCCTGACTGGTACTTGCTTGGCCTCCCGCAACACCCAAGATTCACAAACCGGTTACTGGGATAATCAGGCTTATGATTGGGGGTATGTGGACAACTTCGGAAACGACCAGATAGAAGGTGGCAGTACCGTGGATGGAAGCGGTCAAAGGAACGGTTTCAAAATTTCCAATGCCATTCATGTCGATGGAACGGAAGCTAATCTGCAATATATTGACTTTATCAAAGTACAATGCGGTGTTCTGGCCAAAAGTGGCTGGCTGGGCGAAGTTTCAACGGAAGTATTTTCTTTTGAGGATCTAACCAAATAATAAAAATTACAAGTATGAAAAATTATTTTCTTCCCATGCTCCTATCCTTGTTCTTTTTGGGAGCGTGTGACAAAAACGATGAAATTATACCTGAAGATGCAGATGAGAATTTCATCACGTCAGTTGTGATGACTGTGGACGGAAAATCGTACACGGCAGATATTACGGATAATACAGTAATGATAACCGTTCCTTATACGGTATCGTTGAACAATGCCGAAGTGGAATTCAAGTACACAACTTCTGCAACAATCATACCTGATCCAGAAACGGTAACGGACTGGGATAACGAACGGACCTTTCGGGTGACATCCTATAACGGGGATGCCCGCGAATATGCCTATAAGGTGGTGAAAAGTGAGATAGAATCTGACGGAGATGTGGAGTTGAAGACCACTGAGGAGGTAGCTTCTTTTGCCGCGACCAAAACAACCGTTGTCAAAGGGAATCTGATTATCGGTTCTGATGTGGAAGAAGCAGAAAAAATCACAGACATCTCGGCTCTGGCTTCCTTGAAAGAGGTAACAGGTAACATCATCATCCGTAACAGTTACAACGGTGCGGACCTGACAGGGTTGGACAACATTGCTTCGGCAGGAGGTTTACAGATAGGTTCCGTCGAAGCTCCCTCGAAAGCTACGGAACTTCACATGATTTCCATGAAAGCTCTGGAAACGCTCTCCGGAGACATATCGGTATATAATGATCAGGTGACTTATGTCCTATTCGAGAAACTGGCAACTATTGGAGGAAGCGTGATGTACAATGCGCCGTCATTGCAGAGCTTCGAGTTTCCGGTTTTAACCTCTGTAGACAAAGACTTAAATATCCAAGGACTTAATGGGGAAAACAAGGCGGCTGGAACAATCTCTTCTTTAGAGTTATCGGAACTGACAAGTGTCGGAGGTGTCTTGTCCGTGAACAATCTTGCCAAACTGACCTCCATAAACCTCCTTAAACTGAAAGAGACAGGTGGTCTTGATTTCCACACCGTCCCCGTGATGTTGGAAACCATCAATCTGCCGGAAATCGAAACAGTAAACGGAAGTATTATTATGGAGGCCAATATGGAAGCTCCTCCTGCCGGTAGTTTTGTTCCCCAACGAAATGACGTGCTTTTGGCTTTCGGCGGAATGGACAAACTGACAACGGTAAAGGGGCAAATAAAGATAAAAAATTTCACGGCACTCAAACAACTTCCTGACTGGAGCAAAATCACCACACTTGGAAGTATCACACTAGATTATCTTGAAGATTTGAGCGGGACACTGACGTTGCCGAATGCCCGATTTGAAACCTTTGGAGAAACGGCACCTCAGATTGAAATTATAAGTAAAATGCTCTTAAACAAGATTGAAACAGCGGAAGATTTGTCTAATGTGGACTTCGTTGTCAAACAAATTCAAAATTTTAAATTTCCAGAAATTACATTTAAGAGTATCAATAATTTCACTTGCACTCCAACCACCAACAATACCGATTATACCATCCCGACAATTCAACATGTATATGGAAATCTGCATGTGACAAGTACAACAACAGACTGCAAAGCCAAATTCCCCGACTTGGAAATCGTAGATGGATATGGATACATCCAAATAATCACGGGGGGGACAGTCGAAATGCCAGCTTTGAAAGAAGTGGGAGGTCAGTTTTATATGTCTGGCCTTTTTAAGGGGTGCGACTTACCCTTGTTATCCAAAGTTTGTTGCTCAGCCTCTCCTGTATATTATGAAGAGGGAGAGGGCTCATTAGCAATAACTTTACAAAATAAGTCACTGGATCTTCCGGAATTGCTTCATGTAGGAGGAGAAGGGTTATTCGTTGATGATGCAACAGGTATTACTTGTAACAAATTACAGACAATAGACGGTACGCTCCAGATAAAATATGCGACGTCTCTTTCTCAGGAAACACTTTCCATGGAGACGTTGGAGACCTTACATGGAGTTTTTTTTAACGGTTTGACAAAATTCACCGACTACACTTTCTTCGGTAAGTTCATTGAAAACGGAATGATTACGGAGGAAAACTGGAGTGTGGCAAAGTGTGGCTATAATCCTGACTTTCAAAACATGAAAGATAAAAAATATACGCAGGAGTAATCTTGTTTTTTAACCAGAGTACCCGATGAAAACCGGGTACTCTTTTTTATTTGGATAGAATGAACAGAATAATACAACGGATTTGCTTTCTTCTTTTCTGCTTGCTAACCCTCGGCAGTTGCATGAAATGGGATTACGGAGAGATGGAAGATTTCTCAGTATCGACCTCTGGTCTTTTCATCACCAACGAGGGAAATTTCCAGTACAGCAATGCCACGCTTTCCTACTATGATCCCGCCACGTGCAAAGTGGAGAATGAAGTGTTTTACCGTGCCAACGGGTTCAAGTTGGGCGATGTGGCCCAGTCTATGGTTATCCGGGACGGTATAGGCTGGATCGTGGTGAACAACTCGCATGTAATTTTTGCCATTGACATCAATACTTTCAAGGAAGTGGGCCGTATCACAGGTTTCACCTCACCCCGGTATATCCATTTCCTGTCGGATGAGAAAGCCTATGTGACACAGATATGGGACTACCGTATCTTCATCATCAACCCCAAGACATACGAGATTACCGGCTATATCGAATGTCCCGACATGAACATGGAATCGGGATCCACTGAACAAATGGTACAATACGGCAAGTACGTCTATGTAAACTGCTGGTCGTACCAGAACCGCATCCTGAAAATCGACACGGAAACGGACAAGGTAGTGGACGAACTGACCATCGGCATACAGCCTACTTCGCTGGTCATGGACAAATACAACAAGATGTGGACCATCACGGATGGCGGATACGAGGGTAGCCCATACGGTTACGAAGCACCGTCTCTCTACCGTATAGATACCGAGACTTTCACCGTAGAGAAACAGTTCAAGTTCAAGTTGGGCGACTGGCCTTCGGAAGTCCAGCTCAACGGTACACGGGATACGCTTTACTGGATCAATAACGATATTTGGCGGATGCCGGTGGAAGCAGACCGTGTTCCCGTCCGGCCTTTTCTGGAGTTTCGGGACACCAAATACTACGGCCTTACGGTCAATCCCAACAACGGGGAAGTCTATGTGGCCGACGCTATTGATTACCAGCAACAAGGTATCGTGTACCGTTATTCGCCACAAGGTAAGCTGATCGATGAATTTTATGTGGGAATCATTCCGGGAGCTTTCTGCTGGAAATAACGAAAAAGGAGGATAAAAATGAAAAGACATCTTATTCTATTGTTCATGGGGACAAGTCTGCCCTTTCTGCTTTCCGCCCAGCAGAAAAATTCCGTCAGCATTACCAAAAGGGTGCTGCGGATTCCAGAGGTTACGGTGGTGGGCAAACGACCAATGAAGGATATAGGCGTGCAACGAACCCGTTTCGATTCCATCGCCATGAAAGAAAACATCGCCTTGTCTATGGCCGATGTACTGACATTCAACTCGTCCGTTTTTGTCAAGAGCTACGGACGCGCCACGTTATCCACCGTGGCTTTCCGGGGTACCTCTCCCTCGCATACCCAAGTGACGTGGAATGGTATGCGCATTAACAATCCAATGCTTGGTATGACGGATTTTTCCACCATCCCTTCCTACTTTATCGATGATGCCTCGCTGCTACACGGAACTTCGTCGATAAACGAAACGGGCGGCGGTTTGGGTGGTCTGGTCAGGCTTTCCACTTCTCCGGCCAACCATGAAGGGTTCGGGTTGCAGTACGTACAGGGAGTGGGGTCGTTCAGCACGTTCGACGAGTTTCTCCGCCTGACCTACGGTGACAAACACTGGCAGTCCTCCACCCGTGTGGTATATTCCTCTTCCCCCAACGACTACAAATACCGAAACCGGGACAAGAAGGAAAACATCTATGACGAGGACAAGAACATCATCGGTTCCTATTATCCGACGGAGCGCAACCGCAGCGGGGCTTATAAGGATCTGCACGTTTTGCAGGAAATTTATTATAACACGGGCGAAGGTGACAAGTTCGGGCTAAACGCCTGGTATATCAATTCCAACCGGGAACTGGCGATGCTCAGTACGGACTACGGGAACGACATGGACTTCGAGAACCGCCAAAGAGAGCAGACGTTTCGCAGTGTCCTCTCGTGGGATCGCGTACGGGAGAAATGGAAGATCGGTGTAAAAGGCGGCTATATACACACATGGATGGCCTATGATTACAAGCGGGACAAGGGGAACGGTGAAATGGCTTCGATGACCCGCTCACGCAGTAAGATTAACACGTTTTACGGAAGTGCGGACGGGGATTATGCACCTTCAGAGAAATGGCTGTTCACGGCCGGCGTTTCCGTACACCAGCATTTGGTGGAAAGTGCGGACAAAAATATCATATCGCAGGAAGGTAACAAGGCTGTTGTCGGATATGACAAGGGACGTGTCGAGTTTTCAGGTTCCGTTTCTGCGAAATGGCGGCCTGTCGATCGTTTTGCAGCCTCGCTTGTTCTTCGAGAGGATATGTTCGGTACGGAATGGGCCCCGGTTATCCCGGCTTTCTTCATTGACGGGGTAGTGTCAAAAAAAGGCAATATCGTGGCGAAAGCATCCATCTCCCGGAATTACCGTTTTCCCACGCTGAACGACCTCTATTTTCTGCCGGGCGGTAATCCCGACCTGAAAAGCGAGCACGGCTTTACATACGACGTGGGGGTGTCGTTCTCAGTGGGGAAAGAAAATGTATATGCTTTGAGCGGTGGTATCAACTGGTTCGATTCGCACATCAACGACTGGATCATCTGGCTACCCACAACAAAGGGATTCTTCTCTCCCAGAAACCTCAAGAAAGTACATGCTTACGGGGCAGAGACCAACGCCCACCTTGATGTAATGCTCGGAAAGGACTGGAAACTGGATATGAACGGAACTTTCTCGTGGACTCCCTCGATCAACGAGAGCGAACCGATGAGTCCGGCAGACCAATCCGTCGGCAAACAGTTGCCATACGTGCCGGAGTTTTCCGCAGCGGTGACCGGGCGTCTGTCATGGCGGACATGGAGCCTGCTCTACAAATGGTGTTATTACAGCCAGCGTTATACCATGTCGAGTAATGACTATACTCTGACGGGGTATCTGCCCCCTTATTTCATGAATAACGTGACACTGGAAAAACAGCTCTCTTTCCGATGGGCCGACCTGTCGCTAAAGGGCAGCATCAACAACCTGTTCGATGAGGAATACCTTTCTGTATTGTCCCGTCCCATGCCGGGCATCAATTTCGAGATATTCATCGGCATAACGCCCAAGTTCGGAAAAAACAAAAATAGTAAACGATAATCTGCATCAATATGAACGCATTAAAGAATTTAAGCCTGATTTTGTTGCTTTCTCTGGCATTTACAGGTTGCCACAACAAAAGTTCAAAACTCAACGATTTCAACTTGCTGCTTTATGCTCCCGAATACGCTTCCGGCTTCGACATCAAAGGGGCGGACGGGAAGGAAAGCGTACTGATAACCGTCAGGAATCCCTGGCAGGGAGCAGACTGCGTAACCACATGGCTGTTCATCGCCCGTAGCGGTGAAAAGGTTCCCGAAGGATTTGCCGGACAGGTACTCGAAGGAGATGCCAAACGCATCGTGGCGATGTCTTCCACCCATATCGCCATGCTTGATGCAATCGGTGAAGTCCGGCGTATAACCGGCGTTTCGGGAATTGACTACATTTCCAACCCCGACATCCAAGCTCGCCGCGACAGTATTGGCGATGTCGGCTATGAAGGGAACATCAACTACGAGTTGCTGCTCTCGCTCAATCCCGACCTCGTTCTGCTCTATGGGGTGAACGGCGCAAGCGCAATGGAAAGCAAACTCGAAGAACTCGACATACCGTTCATGTATGTTGGCGATTATCTCGAAGAGTCGCCTCTCGGTAAGGCCGAATGGATGGTGGCACTTTCAGAAGTCATCGGGAAACGTGAGAAGGGTGAAAAAGCCTTTGCCACAATCCCGGTCAGATACAACGCCTTGAAAAAGAAAGTGACCGACAGTACCCTCGGCACTCCTTCGGTTATGCTTAATGTTCCCTATGGCGACTCGTGGTTCATGCCTTCAACCCAAAGTTATGTAGCCCGCTTGATTACTGATGCGGGAGGCCGCTATATCTACCAGAAGAACACGGGAAACGCTTCTATCCCCATTGACTTAGAAGAAGCATACCTGCTCGCGTCGGATGCGGACATGTGGCTGAACGTGGGAATGGCGAACTCGCTTGACGAATTGAAGGCATCATGTCCGAAATTCACTGATACCCGATGTTTCAAAAATGGAGAGGTGTATAACAACAACGCCCGTACCAACACAGCCGGGGGTAACGACTATTACGAGTCTGCCGTTGTGAATCCTGACATCGTGCTCCGCGACCTCGTGAAGATATTCCATCCTGAACTGGTGCAGGAAGAGTGTGTGTATTACAAGCAACTGAAATAGATGCGTTCCCGTTCGACTATATTGTTCTCCATATTGATTACGCTCACGGTCGGTCTTTTTTTACTGGACTTGGCCGTAGGAGCTGTCAACATTCCGATCCGCGATGTATGGGCAGTGCTGACCGGGGGAGATTGTCCCCGTGCCACGGAAAAAATCGTACTTAACATACGCCTCATAAAAGCTATAGTGGCACTGTTGGCCGGGGCTGCCTTATCGGTCAGCGGTCTTCAGATGCAGACCCTCTTCCGTAATCCTCTTGCCGGTCCCTATGTCCTTGGCATCAGTTCCGGTGCAAGTCTCGGTGTGGCACTTGTGGTACTTGCCGGAAACGGTTCATCAATAGGCATTGCCGGAGCAGCGTGGGTGGGTGCGGCTGTCGTGTTGCTCGTGATAACTGCCGTCGGACAGCGAATAAAAGACATCATGGTAATCCTGATTCTGGGCATGATGTTCTCATCGGGCGTAGGTGCTGTCGTGCAGATATTGCAGTACCTCAGCAAAGAGGAATCGCTGAAAGCCTTTGTCATTTGGACGATGGGGGCTTTGGGTGACGTCACCTTCGGACAACTTCTGATTCTTGTTCCCTCAGTGTTTGCCGGACTGCTGTTGGCGGTACTGACCATCAAACCGCTTAATCTCCTGCTGTTCGGAGAGGAATATGCCGTAACAATGGGACTGAATATTCGGCGTTCACGCAGCCTGTTATTTCTCTCGACAACGCTGCTCGCCGGAACAATAACCGCTTTTTGTGGTCCGATAGGTTTCATAGGTCTTGCTATGCCTCATGTTACAAGAATGCTTTTCCAAAATAGCGATCATCGTGTCCTTCTGCCCGGAACAATTCTTTCGGGAGCATCGATATTGCTTCTTTGCGACATCATTTCCAAAATATTCACCTTGCCGATCAACGCCATTACAGCTCTATTGGGAATCCCAATCGTCGTATGGGTGGTTTTACGCAACAAATCCATCACCGCATGATAGAATTACAGCATTTTTCCATAGGTTACAAAGAGAACTCGTTGCTCCACGAGGTAAATGCCACGATAAAAAAAGGTCAACTGACAGCCCTTATCGGAAGAAACGGGACAGGAAAATCGACGCTGCTCCGCGCCATAGCCGGTCTGAACCGGTGTTATTCCGGAAAAATCATTCTCGACGGGCACGACATCACCTGCATGAGAACCGAAGATATGGCAAAAACGCTGGCTGTCGTCACGACCGAGCGCACGCGCATCACCAACCTGCGGTGCAAGGATGTCGTAGCCATAGGCCGTGCTCCTTATACCAACTGGATAGGCAGGATGCAAGAGACAGATAAGGAGATAGTTATGCAATCACTCATCTCGGTGGGAATGGAGACTTATGCAAACCGCACGATGGATAAAATGTCGGATGGCGAATGCCAGCGTGTGATGATTGCTCGTGCATTGGCACAGGATACTCCTATCATTCTCCTTGATGAACCGACTTCCTTTCTTGACATGCCTAATCGCTACGAACTTGTGGCGTTGCTTCGTAGGCTTGTACACGACGAGAAAAAATGTATCATGTTCTCGACACATGAACTTGACATCGCGTTGTCCCTGTGCGATTCGATAGCATTGTTAGATACCCCGAATTTAAGTTGCTTGACCGCGTCTGAAATGCGGAAAAGCGGATACATTGACAGACTTTTCCAAAATGAGAACATCCGTTTCGACTCCTTATGCGGTACAATGATTTTGAAACAATGAGTACATACGCTGTAGAAAATTTTACTTCAGACATCACTGTTGAAGGATATATCGCCGAATTCCGTGACGAACCACATTTTCTTGAACTTTGCAAACAATGTACCAATTATGGCAAAAGTTGGGGGTGTCCTCCATTTGATTTTGATACGGAATCGTTTTTCCGACAATACAAGTATGCACATCTTATGGCAACGAAGATAATCCCTGAAGACAAAGATATTCCGATTGAATATACACAAAAACTCATTTTACCGAAACGAATACGAATCGAGAGCGAATTATTGGATATGGAACGGAAATATGGAGGGCGTTCATTTGCCTATATAGGTAAATGTCTTCACTACCCCGATAACGAGTGTACGCGTAACTGCGGCACACCATGCCGACACCCGGAAAAAGTGCGTCCGTCACTCGAAGCCTTCGGATTTGACATATCCAAAACGCTTTCTGAACTTTTTAACATCGAACTTCTTTGGGGAAAGGATGGCAAATTACCCGAATACCTTGTTCTCGTAAGCGGATTTTTTCATAATGAATACGAACTTTGCAACATAGCATACTAATGATTCGGACATGAGATTAAAGTTAATATGCACCTTGGCGATTGTTTGGGAGGATATAACTTCTTTGAAAAGAATTATGAAACCACTTTGTCAGAACCTCGTTTCATTGACCGTGGTGAAGTGACTGCCAATGTGTTTGCCCCGGATTCACGAATCCTTGAAATCAATTCAAAGTCCGGATTATATCCTCTATACATGGCATACAGCATTTACCGCGCAAAGGTAAAGAACTCTTTGTTTTCGGTGTCAAGTATTGAGGACGAACAGAGGATATGGGACAAGGTAGTGACTGAAAACATCTTTGTCATCTGTAAAACTCCGATGGCAAAGAGCATCACCAAACGCACGCTCATCGGCTTCCGTAAAGCAAAGGTAAACACTCGATACTTCGAGGACTTAATCAATCAAATTAAAAACAACCCCGAATATTTTATCAAACAAGTAGATAAATTCATTACGGATAAAACAGGAATAAAGAATATGAAAATCAATGCGATAGTGGGGAGTCCGCCGTATCAAATAATGGATGGAGGTGCTGGAGTCAGTGCTAAACCTGTGTATAATGAATTTGTAAATATTGCTCGTACACTCTCTCCAGGTTATATGTCTATGATTATGCTTTCTCGTTGGTACGCTGGTGGAAAAGAATTGGATTCATTTAGAGATTCAATACTTAAAGACAAGCATATCACAAGTTTATTTGATTATTTTGATGCAACTGATGTATTTCCTAGAATAGACTTATCGGGTGGAGTATGTTATTTCTTGTGGTCTGCTAATCATAATAATGATTGTGCTGTTACAACCTCACGAAATAGGATTCGCAATACATTACTAAGATCTCTACTTGAAAATGGAGCAGACTCTTTTGTTCGTTTTAATAAAACTGTTAATATAATGAATAAAATACCTAAGGAAGAGCAAATCTTTTACACATTCGTTAGTCCTCATAAACCATTTGGAATTGCGACAGATTTTAAAATTGACAAATCTGTGACCAAAGGTGTAGAATTATTCGCATATCCAAACAATGGATGGTTTGAGATTGCGCAAATACCAGTTCACAAAGAATGGATAGGAAAGTATAAAGTTTTCATTTCATATGCCTATGGAGAGAGGAGGAATTTTCCTTATTTTTCAATCGGAAAGCCGTTTTATGGTTTCCCTATGACTTGCTGTTCTAAAACCTATCTTGTTATTTATCCGTGTGATTCAGAAGAGGAAATGAAAAATGTTGCATGGCAGTGATTGAAAAGTAAACCGGAGGCAGATTATATGATTCACTATTGTTTATATCTTAATAATACCCACTCAGGCGGCGTGAGCCTACAACAAACAAAAGAAGAAAGATATACAATAACTTCATGCAACTTTTTTTCCTGTATTTAGAACGCCATAACAACCAAAAATAACAAGAAACATCCAAACATAAATCTTTAATTGTCAAGCTATTCTGA